>JBLHOI010000263.1:0-3193 GCA_047621375.1 Glaciecola sp. | reverse complement strand
AAACCAAGGTACAATCAGGAAGTGTAAATAATTTCTGCCGCACGCTGTTGTAGAGTTGCTCTGGACTGCCTTGCTGAAAATCGGTTCTACCACACCCTCGAATGAGCAAGGTATCACCGGTAAAAACCATGCCATCAATATAATAACTCATACACCCAGAGGTATGTCCCGGGGTTGCAAGTGCTTTAAGTTTCAAGCTGCCACAGCTGAGTTCATCGCCGTTACTGAGGATTAGATTTGCACAATGTACATGAGAGCCTTCACTAAGTACTGTTTGTACACCCTTAATTCGTTCTCTAATCAAGCCAGATCCAGTGATATGGTCAGCGTGAATGTGGGTGTCAAGGACGTACTTTAGTTTGATACCCAATTCTGCAATGAGCGTTAGATCTCGCTCAATCTGTTCCTTTACCGGATCAATCAACAGGCCTTCTTTGCTGTTTGGGTCGGCTAGGAGATAGCTATAGGTGAAGGATTCTTGATCAAATAACTGTCTGAATAGAATGGTTGATTTCATAACTACCTCAGCAATAAGCCGCATCTACGACTACATCTCATGTTTTTATTTTCCCATTTATGACTATGAAACATTATAGCCGTAAAACAGACAGAGTTCATCTGCAGTTCTTCATGTTCCTCAAACTTAATCGAAAACTTTTTACATAAACATTTTACATATCCAACTAAAGATGTAAAATGAATGCATCTTATATTTTGGCTCAATAAAGGTTGCCGACAATGCACATTACCCGTTACACGGATTACTCACTTCGTGTGCTGATATATTTAGCCATTAATCGTGATGAGCTAACTACAATCAACGAAATCGCCGAAAGCTACGATATTTCAAAAAATCATCTCATGAAGATTGTTCAGCAACTTAATGTTCAAGGTTATCTGCTCGCTATTCGCGGTAGAAATGGTGGTATCAAGTTAAACCTTAAACCCTGTGATATCAATATCGGCAGTTTGGTGCGTGAAATCGAAGATAAAAATAAATTAGTCGAATGCTTTGATGAAAACAACCAGTGCGTAATCACACCAAGTTGCCAATTAAAGCAGATCTTTGCTGAAGCTCAAGAGGGGTTCTTCAAGATTTTGGACAGTTATACGCTCGACGATCTGCTTGGTGCGAATCATAAAAAAGAATTAGGCAAATTGCTGGCGATTAACGTTCTGTAACCATAAATCAACTAAACAACTTACTTCAGCCTTTGAGACTGTAACTATGACAAATATTTTAAACGCTAAAAGCAATAACGCCACAGGTCCTAAACAAGCGATGGCATTTTTTGAATTCGCATTTAGACCTTTATTTCTGCTTGCTTCCTTGTTCAGTATTATCGCCTTGCTGGTATGGAATGGCCTATTTACTGGCAGTTTATCTCTTGATCTTTACGGTGGCGCTTTATGGTGGCACATGCATGAAATGCTATTTGGCTTTGCAGCTGCCATCATTGTTGGCTTTTTATTAACGGCAGTTCAAAACTGGAGTGGCGTTCGTAGCCTAAATGGCAAGGGCTTGATGCTTTTGGTCGCTGTATGGTTGTTAGCGAGGATACTATTTTTCTTTCCAAACACGATTCCCCATTGGTTTATTGCCCTTGTTGATATTGCCTTTTTGCCTATTTCAGCAGCAGCCTTAGCTTATCCCATTGTAAAGGCCAAGCTGTGGCGAAATATGATGTTTATCCCGATATTATTAATGATGGCCATTACCAATGCCAGTATGCACTACAGTGTTGCCACACAAAATCCGTTACTTACGAGTACCACAAGTACCGCTATGGTTTTATTGGTTACCTTGGTGATGTGCATTATGGGCGGAAGAGTATTTCCTATGTTTACTGCCAATGGTACCCAGACACAGCGGGTAAATGCGGTTGATTGGTTAGAAAAATTGGCTATTACCAGTACCTTGCTCGCCGTATTAGCGGGTTTAAAATTTATTGAATTACCTGCAATGTTAATTGCGGCTATATTTTTTGTAGCGAGTGCCGCGCATACTTTACGCGTATTTCGCTGGAAAATATGGGTGACATTGAAGACACCATTAGTGTGGTCGTTACATTTAAGTTATTGGTGTATCGCTGTCGGTCTGTTTATGTATGGATTGTCAGTGATAACGCCAGCGGTGACCCATTCACAGGCCATCCACGCATTAACAGTTGGTGCAATGGCCACTATGATCCTGTCGATGATTTCACGCGTATCTCTGGGGCATACAGGCAGGAAAATTGTAGTAGGCAAGGTAATGACATTCGCATTCGTAGCAATAATACTCGCGTTTATTATCAGAGTTTTTGGTAGCTACTGGATCAGTAATTATAGCCATGTCATCTCGATCGCGGTTGGTTTATGGGCTATTGGCTACGGCAGTTTCGTCGCACTCTATTTCCCTATTTTAACTAAGCCTAGGGTGTAAAAGGAATTTTCAATACACCGTGAAAATAGTGACAAAAATGGCGATATTAAAGTTGCATGTAAAATGCATCTTTAATATAATAGAACCATCTTAAATAAGCAGACAAAACTATGTTAGGAGAAAATCGATGAGTTGTTGTGGCCAATGTGGTGGTACTCACCACGAAGAGAAAAAACAAGATGAAACTGAACAACAAGAAACAGCTACTGAAGCTTAGTTTATAGTTCACGATCTAATTTGAAAAAATCCAGCAGCATGAAATTGTTTCTGGATTTTTTTTGCCCCCAATCTCCCTCAATGTCCGTAATACTATGTTGTTTATACATATGATCGCCTCACAACCAACCCAGACAAAACAAGTTTTAACATTACGATAACATGACAAAATATGACTAAGATTAAAATAATAGGTACAAAACTTAAGCTGGTTTTAAAAATGAAGTTCTGAGAAAATTTAGGTTGGTCAAGTGAATGGACGCCACATGATTACCTAACCATGCTTGGTATTAGTATGATTTTTCTGACAATGATATGTGCATCACAGTAGTCAAATACATTAAGTTCAAATTAAATTTGACTTTTTTCCACTAAATTACTGTATTCTAAATAGGACTTCATAATTAATAAGGATATTAATTAATATGCGTAAAATTTTAACCACTTCGTTACTTCTTACTTTTGCCTCTTTCTCGACGTTAGCGACTGCGGGCGAGTGTGGCAAAGTAACCATTGCTGATATGAACTGGAATTCAGCCACCCTTATCGCCA
>JBLHOI010000262.1:0-3211 GCA_047621375.1 Glaciecola sp. | reverse complement strand
ATGCTTTTAAATTATCACTTGCACATAATTTAGGAATGTTAATGTCAGCCATGGCAGCAGCGCGCAGCACTGAAGTACCTTCAGCGACAGTCAGCGTTACGCCATCTATTTCTATGCATACTGTCTCTGTAGATGTGCTGGCAGGGGTGCCATAATCTTTGTTCACATCAAACTTTGGCTGATGTGAAGCACCTTCAGTTGCGGGATTATAATAATTAACCATGATTAGCTTCCTCTAATACTGCGTTGTTTGAAGGTAAATGAAAATCTTCGGGAAAATCTTTATATGCGCTTATCACCGGAATTGGGGTCATACTTCCCATGGCACATAGGGAACCATTAATCATGGTTTCACATAAATCGCTGAGTAATATCATGTTTTCAGCGCGAGAATCATCATCTTTTATCCGATCGATAACCTCGACGCCGCGCGTTGAGCCGATTCTACAAGGCGTACACTTACCGCAAGATTCATCGACACAAAACTCCATTGAAAACCGAGCTTGCTCAAGCATATTCACTGTGTCGTCAAAAATCACAATACCACCGTGACCTAACACTGCTGATGCCTTAGTGAACTCTTCATAATCCAACGAAATATCAAATTTAGAGCTTGGTAAATATGCGCCTAATGGCCCGCCAACTTGAATTGCCCTGATTGGCCTTTCACTGTAGGTACCACCAGAAAAATCGTCAAGCAAACTTTGTAAGGTTGAACCAAAGGGTAACTCTATCAGGCCACCCTGTTTAACATTTCCTGCTAATTGAAATGGCAAGGTTCCCCTCGACCGATTGGCACCATATTGCTGGTATGCCTGCCCACCTTGACTGAGAATATAAGGAATAGCAGATAAGGATAGTACGTTATTGACTACTGTTGGTTTGCCAAAAAAACCTTCGATAGCTGGTAACGGCGGCTTGAAGCGAACAACACCGCGTTTGCCTTCCATCGACTCCAATAAGGAGGTCTCCTCACCGCAAATGTAAGCCTCGGCACCTAACCTGACTTCCAAGTTAAATGTCTTACCGCTGCCGCATATATTATTGCCTAAGTAACCTTCTTTTGTCGCTATTGCGATAGCTTCTTGCAGTATTTCATCAGCAACTGGGTACTCAGATCTAAGGTAAATATAGCCTTCGTCAGAACCCACTGCCAGTCCCGCAATAATCATTCCTTCAATTAGCATGAAGGGGTCACATTCCATCACTAATCTATCGGCGAAAGTGCCTGAATCGCCTTCATCAGCGTTACACACAATATACTTTTTATCGGAAGGTGCATCATGCACCGTTTGCCATTTAATACCCGTTGGAAAAGCGGCACCACCACGCCCTCTTAGTCCAGAGTCAACCACTGTGGTAACGATCTCTTGACTGGTAGCGGCCAGTGCTTTGTGCAAACCAACGAATCCATCCAATGCCAGATAATCACTCAGCGATAAAGGATCCGTTATGCCTGCGCGGGCAAAAGTTAATCGTGTTTGCTTTTTTAAGTAAGCGAGTTCTTCGGTCGGGCCAAGCGCCAATCTATGCTCTTGAGTGTGCTTGGATAATAAATTCGTTGTTATATCTGCCATGATGCTGGGCACGTCTGAAACGTCAACCGGACCATAGGCAAAACGCCCTTTTGGAGTGTCAACTTCAACCATAGGCTCTAACCAAAACATCCCGCGGGAACCATTTCGTATTAAATTTAAATCGACTTTATGCTCAGTGCAAAAGCCTGAAACTGCATGCGCCACGTCATGGGCTCCTAAAGATATTGCCGTACTTTCTCTTGGAATAAACACCTTAATCGTCATTATTATCTCACTGTGGCTTGTGTTTTAAATGTAGAAACAAGACGGTCAAATTTCTCGTTACTTACCCGACCAAAAAGCTCGTCATTAATTCTGACATTAGGGCCTGTTGCGCAATTACCTAAACAGTAAACACTATCGAGACTAAATTTTTTGTCCGTGGTTGTGCCTCTGTAGTCAATAGCGAGCTGGTCTTTAGCATGTTGTTCAAGATCTCTGCTTCCGCGTGATTGACAGGCCTCAGCACGACATATTTGGATTTTGTGCTCACCTGGCTGAGATGTTCTAAATTGATGATAGAAGCTGATAACACCGTGAATTTCAGCCGGTGTTTGTTTAAGCTTTTGAGCTATTATGTCAATTGTTTTTAATGGAATATGACCAATTTCTCTTTGGATTTGATGCAATATAGGCAGCAAAGCACCTTTCTTATGTTTTAATGTGTCAATGATTTTGATCACATTTGATAAATCTGAAGAAAAATCTAATTGCATTGTGTCTCCTGGATGACGGACTTATTTTTATAATATGAAATAAAGTGCATATACCTACGACATTATAGTATTATAAAGACATGTAGCTATATTTGTGTAACAGAATTGTAACATCAGTATTCAAATATAAGAATATGAAACGTATTTCTTATTTTAGCTCTCTACTCATTATTGTGTTTTGTGCCGGGCACATTAATAGGTCGTTTTTTATCAGGACAGGCTCACTCTTCACAGCAGGGTTAACAGTACAAGAAATATCAGTAAATCAACAATGTATAGGTGCTCATCGTAATGCAAAATAAAGTAGTGATAGCAAAAAGAATATATATTAAGGCTGCCTGGAAGTTTTACGACGACAACGGCGAAAATGTAGACCCGCGTATTTTTGCCTTACTAAATGCGATTCATGAGTCAGGTAAACTAACCAAAGCCGCAGTTGAACTGGGCATGTCGTACCGCCACGTATGGAATATTTTAAAAAAATGGACTGATTTTTTTGGCTCTGAGTTAGTCGAACTGCAGAAAGGAAAAGGGGCAACATTAACTCCCCTCGGTGAAAAATTATTATGGGCGGAACAATTAGTTAATGCGCGCTTTGAACCTCAGCTTAACAGCCTAGCCTCAGAATTAAATTTGGAAATACAAAAAAACCTAACATTTAAAGAGCCATTGTTAAGAATTGCGGCGAGTCATGGCTACGCAGTCGCTTTGTTACCTGAATTTACAAATAAATTTAAATTAAATTTACAATACAAAACCGCTGAGGAATCACTTCAGGCTCTGACTAAAGGCGAATGCGATATTGCTGCATTTCATTTACCCACTGACATTGTGAACCAGACCCTCGTTGATATGCATAATAAATATTTTAAACCAGACACCTACAAGGTGATTCGATTTGTGACGAGACAACAGGGC
>JBLHOI010000261.1:0-3224 GCA_047621375.1 Glaciecola sp. | reverse complement strand
CGTTATTCTGAAAAGTTTGCTGATGGTCCGTCTTTCTCGTCAGTGAATACTAAAGAGCGAATTGAAATTCATTCTTATTAATATTAAAAGAGAGTAAATTGAGCCAACAAAGTTCAGTCCGTTCAGGTGTTATTTTGGCGCTATGCGCATATACCATGTGGGGTATTGCACCCATCTATTTCAAAGCACTTGCAACCGTTCCTCCGATCGAAATATTAATGCATCGAGTAGTTTGGTCAGCCGTATTACTGATTTTTCTGATTGTTTGCCTACGCCATATTGGCAAAGTGAAGGCCGCGGTAAAAAACAAACGAGTATTGATTACGCTAATGGTTGCGAGCATGCTGCTCGCATGCAATTGGTTTTTGTATATCTGGGCGGTTAATAATGACTTTATTCTGGAAGCGAGTTTGGGTTATTACATTAACCCACTCATTAATGTTTTCTTGGGCCGTTTATTTTTAGGTGAAACCTTAAGAATGACACAGAAAGTTGCAGTAGGCATTGCCGTAGTCGGCGTCTTGATCATGATTTTTAATTTTGGTTATGTTCCGTGGATCGCGTTAGCTCTAGCGGTGAGTTTTAGTATCTATGGATTACTACGTAAACAGGTCTCTGTAGATTCATTGCCGGGTTTGTTTATAGAAACCTTGTTTCTTTTTCCAGCAGCAATTATTTATTGGGTCTTTTTTGCTACTCAAGTTTCCGACTTAAGCACTAACACAACATCATTGAATGTTTTATTGCTGTTAGCTGGCGTTGTTTCAACGGCTCCCTTACTTTGCTTTACCGCTGCAGCTCGACGGATCCGCTACTCAACATTAGGATTTTTTCAATATATTGGGCCGTCATTAATGTTCATTCTTGCGGTGACTCTCTACAATGAGCCACTGAGTACGGGGCGTTTGGTTACTTTTGGTTTTGTTTGGGCTGCATTAGCCTTGTTTACCTTCGACTCATTTAAACATTATCGGAAAGAAAAGAAAGAAAAGAAATTAGCGGCATTGCGGCCTGAATAGTGTCTTCGCAGCCTGAACAGAAATTGCGGCCTGAAAAATGATTGCTTTGAAGCGCTTGTGTATCAGAAATTGCGTTAATTATTTAAGCTTGTCTGGTTCACAATAAATAATTATCTAGGCCGCTAACTTGGTAATTTTCGTCGAAATAGCGGCAATATATGCCATTAAAAACGAATCGTTAGCGACCTAAAATAGACGCGTTTAGGAGCGTCTTTATCGACCAATATTTTTGTCTAAGAAATCGATAACTGCATTATATAAAATAAATCGTCCTTCTTCGTCATATACGCCATGACCGCTGTTACTAAAGTTTAGATAGGGTACTTTTTTGCCCACACTTTCAAATTTACTTAACATTGCTTCAGCATTTATCACTGGAACTCTAGAGTCTCTTTCCCCGTGAATTAGCATCACATTTGATTTTATTTTATTAGCGTGATTAACCGGTGAAAATTCGTTTAATTGCTCCTTGTTAGTGCCTATCACTTTATTAAGGTAAGCCTCGCCGCCAAGCGCCTTCATAGTATCGCTTTGGGAGTATGCATAATTTAGGTCATAAATACCGACATAACCAATGGTGCACTTATATGTTTCTGGTGCTCTTACCGCCGCCATTAATGCTGCGTAGCCACCGTAGCTTGCGCCATAGAGACACATACGAGCCTCATCAATTGGATAGGTGTCAACGGCATATTGAGTGCCATCAATGATGTCTTGAATCATTTTTCCGCCCCATTGCATATATCCGGCTTCTTGAAACTTGTCACCATAGCCACCACTGCCGCGATAATTAATTTGCAATACGGCGTACCCGCGATTGGCGAATAGTTGCACTTCGCTATCAAATGACCAATAGTCTCTCACGCCATGAGGGCCGCCATGGATCATGACTATCATTGGCGCTTTTTGGTTTTCAGCTAAATTGGTAGGCAAGGTAATGTATCCGTTAATATTTACGCCATCGTCAGTGCTAAATTTAAGGGGGGTTTTACTCGCCATTTGTGCTGGGTCAAGCCATGAACGGTTAGCCCATAAAAAACTCGCACTATTAGTTTCAGTATTAAATAAATAGTACTCGCCAGGATTCACATCACTGGTAACTCGGACTAATGCAAGGCCGTCACTTTGACTGGTAATTGACACGTTTTGTCCTGAGAATGCGGCCACTAATTGCTTATGCAGAGTTGCCGTTTTACTCGTGCCCTCTGCATAGGTATAGGCGACCTTGTCAGGGAAAGTGAAACCTATTACGGGCTTGTCGAGCTCAAAATCCCAATTGAGACTTTGAATATCGGCAGTTAAATCACTAAAGATTTGCGTGTATGCTCCGGTTTTTACATCCAACTCAAACACAGTGTTAAGTTCAGCATCTCCAACGGAGCCACTAAAATACACATTTTGACCGCTTTTACTCACGCCAATTGGCACATGGTCTTTTGCCTGTTCATTATCAAGGTCTTTCCATTGCGCATCATCATTTTCACGATACGCAAATTCACTTTCGAAGTTTTCGTTTCTCCAACGAATAAATCTGACCTGTCCATCTTCATTGGCAAAAGGAGTCGCACCGGGGTAAGGCAGTGTTTCTACTTTTCTTTTTATCCCTGAATAAACATTTAAACGACTAATAACCGAATTTGTTTTGCGATTGTCATAGTATGTATTCCCCTCTAAGTCCCAAGGGTATTCAACAATAAGGATCTGCTTCTCATCGTTAATTAGTGTGCTAATAATGTCGGGTGTTGCGGCAGTGTCTTTACGTTTCGCAATTTTGGAGCCAAGCTGACTTTCGCCAGCTCTGTAGCCGTATAACATTTCAGCTCGGCTGCCATCAACGTTAGTTGCAAATAGCTCACCTGTGGCAATCGGAGCATCAGAATTATAAACCGCCTCTCTAAATTGATAGACAACACGTTCATTATTAATCCAGGTAGCAGAGTGGATCTCATCACTGCTTCGTGGTTTAACACCGCCCACCACTTGCATCGTCGCCGTATCTAAAAAGACCAGATAAATTCTTCCTTCATTGCGGATGCGCGCCGATATATGTTTGCCGTCAGGTGATAATTCCATGTCTAGGTAATCGCCGTGCTTGACAAAGTTTTCAACGGGCATTTCTGCAGACAGGACACCGAATGAGGTGATAAAAAACAAAAAACTAATGACTTTGAGCATTATCTATATTCCGTTTATTGTTGGCGACGT
>JBLHOI010000260.1:0-3230 GCA_047621375.1 Glaciecola sp. | reverse complement strand
AGGGCAATGGCATTGAGGTTGCAGAGGCGTCACGAATAAAGACTGATAAAGGTGAGTGGTTGCTGCACGTTGCAGAAGTAAAAGGAAAAGCATTGAAGGATGCATTGCAGGAAATTCTGCAAACAGCGGTGAAAAAGCTACCGATTCCTAAGCCAATGCGTTGGGGAGCATCATCAGCCGAATTTATTCGTCCAGTTCACACCTTATGTGTCATGTTTGGTAATGTCGTTATTCCCGTAATTTTGTTTGGATTGACGTCTGCAGATCAGTTATCTGGCCACCGTTTTCATGGTCAACGTCGTTTTACATTAGACCACGCTGACAATTATGCGAGCGCGCTAACAGCCCAATATGTTGTTGCTGATTATGCTCAACGTACTGCTACCATCGAAGCGGGACTGATAACTAAGGCGAAAGAACTCGGATTAACACCTGACTATAATATTGCATTGTTAGAGGAGATTTCTTCCCTTGTAGAATGGCCTGTTATTTTATCAGCTAAATTTGAGGCTGATTTTCTTGATGTACCCAAAGAAGCACTCATATATACAATGAAGGACGATCAAAAGTATGTTCCTTTATTGGATGGCGATGGTCAGTTATCATCAATGTTCTTATTTGTATCAAACATCGAAAGTAAAGACCCGATTCAAGTAATTGAAGGAAATCAGAAGGTTATTCGCCCGCGATTGTCCGACGCAAAGTTTTTCTTCGAAAACGATAAGAAAACCACATTAGCATCTAAAGCGGAAAAATTATCGACCGTTCTATTCCAAAAAGAATTAGGTACTGTTGCGGATAAAACTGCCCGTTTAGTCGCCATTAGCCAAAGTATAGCTCAAGAGTTAAAGTTGGACCCAACTCATGTAGTGCGTGCAGCCGCACTTTCAAAGGCTGATTTACTGACTGACATGGTCATGGAATTTCCTAGCGTGCAAGGCATTATGGGACATCATTATGCCTTGCACGACGGTGAGCATGCTGACGTGGCATTAGCTATTGAAGAACAATATTTGCCACGTTTTGCGGGCGATAAACTACCAACCTCGAGTGCAGGTTATATTCTTTCGCTTGCCGAAAAGCTTGATACGTTGGTAGGAATATTTGGTATTGGTAAACTTCCAAAAGGCGACAAAGACCCTTTTGCGCTTCGCCGTTCAGCAATTGGCATATTGCGTATTTTGGTTGAAAACAAATTATCGCTTGATTTACAAAGTATGGTGAACAGTGTCGTTAGTATTTACGCTGACAGATTATCAAATACGCAAACAGCAATGCAGGTGCATACCTTCTTATTGGATAGATTTAAGCCTTTCTATCAAGATCAAAATATCACTGGCGATGTGGTTAGTGCTGTTATGGCGCAACAACCAACAACTGCGATTGATTTTGATGCAAGAATTAAGGCAGTTACTGCATTTAAGCAGATGGATAGCGCTGTCGACTTAGTCGCCGCAAACAAGCGCGTTGCTAATATTTTGAATAAAAACGATATTGATATAGATGCATTGCCGTGTGTTGATCCCTCATTGTTTATTGAAGATGCAGAAAAAGCCTTATTTGTTGCGCTGCAAAGCGCTCAGAGCGACGTTAGTCGATTAATAGATGTGCTTGCCTATGATGAGGTTTTGGCCTCGTTAACTGTCCTTAAAACACCACTTAATAACTTCTTTGATGACGTCATGATTATGGCCGATAACGAGAAAGTCAAATCAAATCGAGTTGCGCTAGTAGGCAAAGCGAGACAACTGTTCTTATCCGTAGCAGACGTTTCAGTATTAGCAGTATAAGGACAAGTGGCTATGCATAAATTTACGAAGTTAGCAGTTGTAGCGTTTAGCGTACTTGCGTTAAGTGCTTGTTCAACTCGTTCTAGGGATTTAATTAGTTTTGAGTCAAACAAGAACTACCAGGATATGTATTTACGCGGTGTTTTTAACTGGTGGGAAGCAACAGACCAATTCAAATTTAATAGAATTACTCCTGACTTGTACAGCATTACAATTGAGTTAATTGCCGACGGTCAGCCTTACGACTTTAAGGTCGCTGACGCAGCTTGGTCTTCTCAGTTTAACTGCGGTTTCGAGTATTCACCGCGCAGGCTCGAGTTATATGACCCGGTTGAGTTGACCTGCGAACAAACCAGTCAAAATATTCAATTTATTCCATCCGATACTGGATTGTTTACATTTGAACTTGATATATCTCAAAATAGCGCACCTGAACTTACCATTACTAGGGTAACTAACTAGGCACTGCTTTTACCAATGTGTTTTTGTAAGCATATTTTATGTTTCGGTGACTACACTATTGGCTATATAAACTCGGATTGCGCATTGGTTTAGCCAATGTTTTTTTGCCCAAGGTCCAGGGCAAAATGGTTACACCAAAAATTTAGTCATATTAGTTTTTTAGTTTAGTTTTAGTTTTAAGCCTAGTTTTAGTTTAGCTTTTGTATTAAGTCGACACTTTGCTTATGAATTCCAAAGCTTCATTTACCATTCTGCGGTTTATTAATTATATTAAGTTTAAATATGTTGGCCATATACATATCGATAATTTATTAAGCTTTTAATCTAAATTTCCCTTGAGCTTCCCCATCATTTCAACATTATTGATATCAAGCAGATACTGTTGACGTAGATATTTATTAGATACTTCGTGTCACTTGGCTGGATTAGAATTGCGGCGTACGTTGATAATAATGTATGTATGACGTTATTTAGTCAAAGGTACGATTATGCTTATTGCTTATTGCTTATTGTTTGTTTTCTAATTTAGTTAATTGACGTCTATGTTATTACGTCATACATCTATATCCCAGTTTTGAATGACTTTTTGCTTGCATCTTTTTTAGGTTCTGATTTTATCCGTTTCATAACCGAGGGCAGTGAAAGTTTCAGTCGGTAGCCTATTATTGGCTTTTATGGTCCTGGCTTTCACTCAACTGGTCTAATACAACCTATGCGTATCTATCTGAATTAATTGCAATTTATCTCATAGCAGCGTCTAGAAACGAGTTTATTTGAGATTCAAAATGCACTTAAGTATTCGGTTAATTCTGCGTATTCGACTCATCAATATAAAGACCCGGTTTTACTCAATTACAGGACCAAAAACGGTTTTTAATAAATCCACCGTAATCGATTGAAATATATATGATTTATCTGAATTTACGTCTTTTACACTAAATTACATATGCTGGGACATACAAAGATGTTTTTTAAAAC
>JBLHOI010000259.1:0-3250 GCA_047621375.1 Glaciecola sp. | reverse complement strand
GGTAACAGTTGAGACGCTTACATACCCAAAACAAGGATAGGCAATAATCGTGGTACCTTTGAAAAAACTACATACTTTTGGATTTGACACGTCGGCATGCGACCTAGTTGTGATCGAAACGGAAGCTGATTTATTTTCAATTTTTGATCGAGTTAAAACATCCGACTATTATCTCTTAGGAGAGGGTAGTAACAGTGTTTTTTTAGAAGATTATTCTGGCACCATTATTCTTAATAAGCTAAAAGGCATTCAGGTACAAGAAAACGCAGTTGAATTCTGTTTATCCGTTGCTTCGGGCGAATCTTGGCATAACTTAGTCGAATATACGTTATCTATCGGGGCTTTTGGTTTTGAAAATCTTGCACTCATACCTGGAACTGTGGGCGCAGCTCCTATTCAAAATATTGGTGCGTACGGTGTTGAAATTGAAAAATTCATATCCAGTGTTGAATACTACGATATTGAAGACTGTTGTTTTAATATTTTAAGTCATTTAAATTGTGAGTTTGCTTACAGAGACAGTATTTTCAAACACCGTCTTTTTAACAAAGCTGTTATTACCAAAGTTAACTTTATATTACCTAAAGAACATACGGTGGAAAGCAGTTATGCCCCCCTAAATCAATTGCATGAACCAACGCCAATTGACGTATTTCACAAAGTGATCGAGGTTAGACGTGCAAAATTACCTAATCCCAAAGTTTTGGGGAATGCAGGGAGTTTCTTCAAAAACCCTGTAGTGACAAATGAACTGTTAAAAACAATCGAAGAACGCTACAGCGTTGTTCCTCACTTTAGGGTTTCAAAGGCAAATGTAAAGATCCCTGCTGCTTGGTTGATTGATCAACTCGGATTTAAAGGGAAAATGTATCTCGGAGTTAAATGCCATGAAAAGCAACCTTTGGTGCTTGTTAATATCGGTAACGGCAATGGGGAAGGATTACTTATGTTAGCCAGAAAAATTAAACAAGATGTGTACCACACATTTGCGATTGAATTAGAAAATGAAGTTCGCTTAGTCGGTAATAACGGGTTAATAACATTATGAGGCGAAAAGTTGCGCAAACTCGTTCGCTGCTGATAAAGCAACTTGCTAATGGTGAGTTTAACTCTGGAGAATTGCTTGGTGAAATGGTGGGCGTGAGTCGCAGCGCGGTCGCAAATCACATCAAGTATATAACGAATATAGGCTTAGACATATTCCGCGTGAAGGGCCGAGGTTATAAACTAGCATCACCACTGGTACTCTTAGATCAGAGTAAAATTATACAGTGTCTCGGTCATGGGCAGACAAACGTAGTTGAGGTAATAAGCGTAATAGACTCCACTAATACCTATGTTAAAGAGCGCCTGCATGAATTACCTCAGGGGTTTGTGTGTTTGGCTGAAGCACAAACACATGGACGCGGTAGACGCGGAAAAACATGGGTGTCTCCTTTCGGCTCTAGTATCTATATGTCAATGGCCTGGACGTTCACCGGTGGATACCAGTCAATGGCGGGGTTGTCTTTATTAGTGGGTATTGCAATCAATCGCTCATTGAAGACCATGGGTTTAATGGATTGTAAATTAAAATGGCCTAACGATGTGTATTACAATCTTAAAAAGCTTGCTGGAATATTGGTAGAAGTGGAAGGGCAGGTTGGCTCAGATGCAAACGCTGTTATAGGTATCGGTATTAATATAGATTTGCCAAGCTCCGTCAATGGAATTGACCAGCCTTTTATAGACCTAGTTAGCATTACTCAAAAACCAGTTGATAGAAATGAATTGGCCGCACTTATCATTGCAACCTTAACCAACATGCTTAGACAATTTGAACTTGAGGGCTTAACCCCCTTTTTAGCTGAGTGGAAAGAAGCAGATCTTTTTTATAATAAGTACGTTTATCTTGAATCTGGGAGTAACCGTATTCATGGCTTGAGTAAAGGCATTAACGATGGTGGCGCGCTACTATTAGAGAACGCTGGTAAAGTAACACCGCATCATGGTGGAGAAATAAGTGTTAGAAGAGCGTAGGTTATTTATTGATGTTGGGAATACGAGTATCAAGTCAGCCCTATATGATCCTGTAAAGGACGCTATAGGCTCAATTATGCGCTATGGCGATATCAATGAACTGAACATACTTATTGACAACGCTAGTCATGTCTATCTTTCAAATGTAGGTAAGGAACATATAACCGACCATATTCAGGCTCTTTGTAATAGCAATAATTCGTCACTGACAATTGCGACAACTAAAAAAGATGAATTTGGTCTCACAAACTCGTATTTAACGCCATCAAATATGGGAGTTGACCGTTGGTTGGCTATGCTTGCATGTATGAAAATTAGCTCCAATAAGACTTTCTTAGTAGTCGATATTGGCACTGCGATGACAATTGATGCTGTTAAAAACGGAAATCATTTAGGAGGGTGGATAGTCCCAGGCATTTCGTTACTTAAACAAAGCCTATTTAAAAACACGTCACGTGTGTTTACCGATAATGAAAAATCGAGTTCAACGTGCTTTGGCAACGATACACCCCGTTGCGTTAATAATGGCTGTACAGCTCAAATTTTAGGCACGTTATTAATGGCCGAGCGAGAAATTAAAAATAATGTCGATAAATATGAAATATTTTTAACTGGGGGTGATAAAAGTATCTTTCTAAATTTCGATATCCCAAATATTATTGAGCGTGAGAATTTAGTTTTAGAAGGGCTAACCCTGCTTGTTGATTAAAAAACGTCAATAAATTGCAGTAAAAAAAGACAGATCTAGAAAAAGTACAAAAAAATGCATCTTTTTCACAATTAGCTATTGCCACATGCCGATCATTTCTTTACTATGCGCACCACTTGATGCAGTGCCGACTTAGCTCAGTTGGTAGAGCAACTGACTTGTAATCAGTAGGTCACCAGTTCGACTCCGGTAGTCGGCACCATCAATCTCGGAGGGGTACCCAAGCGGTCAACGGGAGCAGACTGTAAATCTGCCGGCTCAGCCTTCGCAGGTTCGAATCCTGCCCCCTCCACCACTTTCTCATGAAGTGGGGAACGAGAATTAGGAATGCGGGCATCGTATAAAGGCTATTACCTCAGCCTTCCAAGCTGATGATGCGGGTTCGATTCCCGCTGCCCGCTCCATTAACGTTGCTGATATGGCTCAGTTGGTAGAGCGCACCCTTGGTAAGGGTGAGGTCGGCAGTTCGAATCTGCCTATCAGCACCACTTCCTACTATTCTTCCCTTACTTCATTGAAAAA
>JBLHOI010000258.1:0-3306 GCA_047621375.1 Glaciecola sp. | reverse complement strand
CATTTTGGCGCAAAGAAAGATGCTGGCATTTGCGCCACGCTTGCGTCTCTGAACTTGGTGTCGGTAGGAATGAATCCTCGCCATAACTGTTCTGGATACTCTTCATTAAGCTTGCTATAAGTGTGAAGGGTTGCATTTACGCGCCTATCAAACATGGTGGCAACAATACTAATAGGAATGTTTGATGGCATCGTTTTACGCATTATTTTAAGAGTGCGCATCATTCGGTCTAAACCTTTGAGCGCTAAGTGCTCAGTTTGCACCGGTACAATTACCCGGTTACTGCAGGCTAGCGCATTAACCATCGACACACCCAATATAGGTGGGCAATCAATGATCACATAATCAAATTGGTATTGAATCGACGCAAGCGCCTTTTTTAATATTAACCCTTTTCCACTTTCCATGCCCATTTTACGGTCTAGCGTGGATAATGCCATAGTTGCAGGCAATACCAAAAGACCTTGCACTTTAGTGGTACATAAGGAGTCAAGTAACGCTTGGCCTGTGTATTTTTCTGGTTGAGAAAAAACATCATAAATACTGATATCAAGTGCTTCTGAATCAATACCGAAGTAATAACTGAGACTGGCATGTGGATCAGTATCAACAAGCAAAACTCGCTTGCCCTGCTGAGCTAAAAGCCCACCAAGTGTTACCGCAGTGGTTGTTTTGCCAACACCACCTTTCTGATTAGCGACTGTCCAAATATTCAATTTTATACAAACTCATACATGCTTGGTTAGTTCACACGCTCATTTCAGTAATAATGTGCTGTGCAATATTCTCTAATGAAATCACTCTATCACAAATTCCTGATTCAGCGACCGCTTTGGGCATACCGTAAACCACACTCGACTTTTCATCTTGTGCCCAAATTGTCGCTCCTTTTGCTTTCAATAATCTCGCTCCTGCGGAACCGTCTGAGCCCATTCCAGTTAATATGACACTCAAGATATCGCCCGAGAATGCAGACACCAAGGACGCCATTGTGAAGTCGATACAAGGGTGGTAAACAAACATACTGTCTTTTGGTGTATCTATAATATTTAGTTTAGCAAACGTACCTCTGCCTAAGACCTGCATTTGTTTTCCACCTTCAGCTAAATATGCAGTACCTTTTTCAAGTCGTTCGTTGTCCAGTGCCAACTTCACTTTTAATTGAGAGTGTTTATCAAGGCGTTCGGCAAAAGCTGCTGTAAACGTCCCCGGCATGTGCTGAACTAGGATAACAGGATAAGGAAAATCACTAGGTAATTCGCTAACTACTTTTTGCAAAGCAACAGGGCCTCCCGTGCTAGCTGCAATAAACAATAATTTATAACTTTTGCCAGAGGCTGGTAACGGTGAAAAAGAAGTTTCAAGCTTGGCTGATAATATTTGTTGAATTGGCAGTCTAGTCGTTGATTGTATTTTTCTTATCAAAGAATTAGGAACAATTTTGGCTTTTGTATTGTCATGCAACCTGAGCGCATTTCCGCGCGCAAGCGCCTTAACACGGCGTTGAATAATTAAGATAGCCTCAGGCCGTTCGGTACTTATATCGTCAAACTTTTTGGGGATAAAGTCTATTGCACCCGCTTCTAATGCATCAAACGTCACTTTCGCCCCTACTTGGGTTAACGAAGAAAACATCAAAATGGCAGTAGGCGCTGTCTGCATAATTTTAGTTACAGCTGCGATACCGTCCATAACAGGCATTTCAACATCCATCATGATCACATCAGGTTTCAATTCAATGGCTTTTCGAATGGCTTCTAAACCATTAGTAGCTTCACCAACAACTTGAATACTTGGATCTTTTTCTAAAACAGATGTTAAACGTCTTCTATAAAACGTTGAATCATCAACAATCAACACTCGATATTGCATCGTTTTTGTGGAACCTTTTTCCCTAATGAGACATGCTCGCTTAGTTTATCGAATTGTTAAACTAAGCGTACCTTTTCAATAAACCTGGAACATCTAGTATTAGTGCTATACCGCCATCAGAGGTAATTGTTGCGCCCGCCATACCTGGCGTGCCTTGTAATAAAGCATCTAGGGGCTTTATGACAACTTCTTCTTGACCAATCAGTGAGTCCACCACTAGGCCAACATGCTGCGTACCTATTTGCATCACAACAACATGCCCATGTGAGCGATTAACTGTTACTGGAGTACGATTTAACCAATCACCAAGATAGAACAATGGAATCGCTTTAGACCTGACAATCATCGTCAGTTGACCATCGACTTTATGCGTTTTATTAATATCCATATTAATGATTTCACTGACGGCGCTTAGTGATAGCGCAAATGTTTGTGCTCCAACAATAATCATTAATGTTGGTAATATTGCGAGTGTTAATGGCACTTTAATTGCTAACCTAGTACCTTTACCGAGCTCTGAAGTAATGCTAACTGAACCGTTAAGTTGATTGATTTTAGTTTTCACCACATCCATACCAACGCCACGACCAGATATATCGCTAATTTCCACTTTAGTAGAAAAACCGGGAGCGAAAATTAAATTGAACGCTTCAGAATCTGACATTCTAGCTGCTGCATCTGCATCCAAAACACCGCGACTAATCGCAATTTTTTTTAGTATTTCAGGATCCATTCCCTTACCATCATCATCTATCGTAAGAAGAATATGATCACCTTCTTGAGACGCTGACAGTTTCACAATACCCATTCTCGGTTTACCTTGAGCTTCACGCTCATCTGGCATTTCAATGCCATGGTCAACAGAATTTCTTACCAAATGCACAAGTGGATCAGCAAGCGCCTCTACTAGATTTTTATCTAAATCAGTTTCTTCACCTACTAGTTCAAGTGTAATTTCTTTTTTAAGTGTTCTCGCTAAATCGCGAACAACACGAGGAAAACGACCAAACACCTTCTTAATTGGTTGCATGCGAGTTTTCATTACCGCACCTTGCAAATCGCCCGTCACCACGTCTAAATTAGCGACTACTTTTGCCATACTCTCATCGGGGTTGTCTATGCAGAGACTCAATAGGCGATTGCGCACGAGAACAAGCTCACCCACCATATTCATAATTTGGTCGAGCCTTTTTGTATCTACACGCACCGTTGTTTCAGCTTGCAGTGCCGCTGCATTTGGCTTTTTATCTTCTTTCTTGGCGACTACGGGGATAGGTGCTTTAACTGCGGTTGGGGGCACTATTTTTGCAGCAGGCTTTGGTTTTTCAACCTTTAGTTTGTCGGCTACTTTTACATTAGGTTTTGTATCTGACGATTCTATCGGTGATTTACCTTCCCCGTGCAATTGGTCAAGTAATGCTTCAAACTCATCAT
>JBLHOI010000257.1:0-3315 GCA_047621375.1 Glaciecola sp. | reverse complement strand
GCTAATGTCTGTCGCATTCCAATGTGGAAAGTGTTTTCTCACTAATGAATTAAACTCAAGCTCGAATTCAGAGTATTCATGCGCGCCTTGTTTGCTTTCATTCTCACCAATAATCATACCCGCCCCCACTGTGCCGTTTGTAAGACGATCGATCATAATGAACGCACCTGTTTTACGGTTCTCAGCATAAGGGTCGCAAGCCACTTCTTGCGTCAATTTGATGTTAGTAACACCAATTTCATTCAAGTTAAGGTGCAAAGCGTCAGTTTTCTGTAAGGTGTTTACATCTATTTGGTAGTCAATGCTCGACACACTCCCAGAGACTGTTTTGGTTGCAAATTTGAAGCTATATTGCTTATTAGGTATAAGCGCATCTTCTGACATCCAAACCATATGTGTTTTATATGCACTTGACTGCAATGGCAAAGCATCTGACTTAACAATCATGTCACCACGTGAAATATCAATCTCGTCATTTAAGGTTAGGGTCACTGCGTTGGGTGCATAGCCAATTTCTAAATCACCTTCGAAAGTAGAAATTGTCTTAATCGTTGAGGTTTTTCCAGAAGGTAACGCGGTAATCGCATCCCCTGGTTTTATCGAACCTGAGACGATAGTGCCGGCAAAGCCTCTAAAGTTCAGGTTTGGCCTATTGACATACTGCACTGGAAAACGAAAGTCTTTATGTAGTTGCTGGGTCACTTCCATATTTTCAAGCAATTCCATTAACAACTCACCTTTGAACCAAGGCGTATTATCGCTGCGATTAACAACATTGTCACCTTCAAGCGCAGAGAGTGGAACAAAGCGGATGTCAGGGATGGTTAATTGCTTTGAGAACTCCATATAATCTTTCTGAATTTGCTCATACACATCTTGTCTATATTCCATTAAGTCCATTTTATTAACGGCAACAATAATATGCTTAATGCCGAGTAAAGAAACTAAGAATGAATGGCGTCTAGTTTGTGTTTTCACCCCTTCTCTTGCATCGACCAGTATAATAGCGAGGTCGCATGTTGATGCGCCTGTCACCATATTGCGTGTATATTGCTCATGCCCAGGTGTGTCTGCTATGATAAACTTACGCTTTTCTGTACTGAAATAACGGTAAGCAACATCAATAGTAATACCTTGTTCACGCTCAGACTGCAGACCATCAACAAGTAATGCCAAGTCTACTTTTTCACCAGTGGTGCCACTTTTTTTACTATCTTTGGTAATGGCGGCGAGCTGATCTTCATAAATCATTTTTGAGTCAAAAAGTAGACGACCAATTAAGGTACTTTTGCCGTCATCAACGCTTCCACACGTTAAAAAACGCAGTAGGTCTTTATTTTCATGTTGTTCTAAGTACGACAATATGTCGGTTTGAAGTAATTCGTTTTCGTTATTCATGAGCAGCTTACCAAGAAATAGGGGTTTAAGACGGAATCTTTTTGGTTATATCGAAGCGGAGATGCGTCTTTGTCTAATGGATTGTTCACATCTAGAACAGTGACTTTTGCACCTGCGGCAATAGCCACAGCATGCGCTGCACCTGTATCCCATTCGCAAGTAGGCCCTACACGAGGATACAAATGGGCTTCTCCACTGGCAACCAAACAAAGCTTCAATGAACTCCCCATAGCGACCAATTCACTCTTACCATCCAGGCTATCAAGTATTTCGTTTATTTGTGGACTTTGGTGTGAGCGGCTACCAACAATCTTCCACGTTTCTCCTGCTCTATGTGTACTTGCTTTTATTGCAGATTTAGTACCGTCAATTTCGCTGTAAGCACCAACATCTAGTTGGCCCACGTAAGTTTTATTAATGGCAGGGGCATGCACCACACCAAAAGTTGGCTCACCGTACTCAATTAATGCAATATTAACAGTAAACTCGCCGTTCTTTTTGATAAATTCTTTAGTCCCATCTAATGGGTCTACAAGCCAGTATCGAACCCATTTTTTTCTTGTCGACCAAGGAATATTAGCCGATTCTTCAGACAATATAGGTAATGTTGAAATAGCTTCTAAACTATCCACAATATGATGATGAGCGGCTAGGTCAGCCTCAGTCAATGGGCTGGAATCAGACTTGTCATAAACGGTGAAGTCTTGAGCATAGATTTCCATGATCTTCTTACCCGCTTCGACAGCGATTTGCTTCACCTTTTCGGCAAGTTCTGGGGTTAATTCAAAACTCGTCATTTATATAAATCCTTTTATCGACAATACAGTAAATAATCGCTCAGCGGTTTGCTCTGGCGTTTCGTCTACATGTGTCAAATGCACCTCAGGTGCATCAGGTTTTTCATAAGCAGAATCGATGCCTGTGAAGTGTTTAATTTCACCGCTGCGTGCTTTTTTATATAATCCTTTCGGATCGCGCTGCTCGCAAATTTCAATGGGTGTATCGACAAATACTTCTACAAACTCGCCCGCTTCTAATAAAGAACGACAGTAAGCACGATCAGCTTTAAAGGGCGATATAAAGGCGGTAATTATAATTGTGCCGGAATCAACAAATAATTTAGCTACTTCACTAATTCGGCGAATATTTTCAACGCGGTCTTTGTCATCAAAACCCAAATCACCACAAAGTCCATGTCGCACATTATCGCCATCTAGTAAGTAGGTTTTCTTGTTCTCAGAATAAAGCTTTTTCTCAAGTAAGTTAGCAATCGTTGATTTACCCGAGCCAGATAGTCCAGTTAACCAAATAACAGCAGGTTTCTGACCTAACGCTTCTGACCGCGCCTTTTTATCTACACCATGTTCATGCCAAACAATATTAGTGGCCATTAGAAGTAACCCTCCATTTTTTTCTTTTCCATTGACCCAGAAGAGTCATGATCGATGACTCTTCCTTGACGCTCAGACGTTTTGGTTAGGAGCATTTCTTGGATCACTTCTGGTAGTGTATCTGCAGTCGATTCGACTGCTCCAGTTAATGGATAGCAGCCTAGGGTTCTAAATCTGACTGATCTCATCTCAGGTTTTTCGCCCGCTTCCATCGGCATACGGTCATCGTCAACCATAAAGTAATTACCATCGCGCTTCACAACAGGACGTGGTTTAGCCAAATACAATGACGGAATTTCGATATTTTCGAGATAAATATACTGCCAGATATCAAGTTCAGTCCAGTTCGACATTGGGAATACACGAATGCTTTCGCCTTTGTTTATTTGGCTGTTGTAGATGTTCCAAAGCTCCGGCCGTTGATTTTTTGGATCCCAGCGGTGATTTTCATCTCTAAATGAATAGACACGTTCTTTGGCGCGTGACTTTTCCTCGTCACGGCGCGCACCGCCAAATGCAGCATCAA
>JBLHOI010000256.1:0-3323 GCA_047621375.1 Glaciecola sp. | reverse complement strand
ATCACTTTTTACTTCAGAAAATATACATCAGCATATATTAACTGATAAATAGGATTTATTAAATATTGATTCCCTATTTCCCCCTAATATCTACTTTAAAGACGAACATGTGGTGAAAATTTTCTGTTTTATTATGTGCAAAGAGGTGTGTCCTTGTTCATCTATCAAAGCACGTGTGTTTTTATTCATTTGTTAAATTAGGTGTAGATATGTTTATCTAGAACTAAATGCGCGGGAAAATACTTGTCTTTTTTACCGTGGCATACGCGAAACTTGTGTCGATAGAAGCAATACTGCCAATTGGGTGAAGTACTTTTCGCACAAAGACTTCATAAGCATGTAGGTCGGCGACGACAATTTTTAATAAATAGTCCGATACGCCAGTCATTACGTAACATTCCAATACTTGTTCAGCAAATTCAATGTGTTGTTCGAAATTAGACACAACGTCAGCTGAATGTTTGTCTAACTCAACACGAGCAAACACGGTAATAGGGAGTCCATATGCTTGCGCATCAACTTCAACGCCATAACCTTTAATAATGCCTTCGTTTTCTAAATTTCGAAGACGCCGTAAACAAGGCGATGGGCTTAAATTTACTTTGGCTGCCAGTTCTTGATTACTCATTCGTCCATCGGTCTGTAATTCTCGAATAATCTCACGATCTTTACTGTCCATCATCATTTTTGAATTACTCATTTTGGCATTTTCTGCTAATTTACCCTGTATATAACGCTAAACTAACACGAAAAAACCTTTCATTGAAGCATATAATTATCAAAGCGTACGATGCAAAATGCCAGTCAAATAAGACCGTAAGCATTGTGCAAAACTCAGATTATCGCGGAGGTTTTATGCAAAGCAGGAATAAGAATTTTTCAACGCTAGCTATTCATCATGGCTACGATGCCCAAGCTAATCAGGGTGCTCTGACACCGCCTGTGCATTTTACTTCAACCTTTGCATTTGAAACCGCGGAAGCGGGTGGTGAAATGTTTGCTGGAGAGAGAGATGGACATTTCTATTCACGTATTTCTAATCCAACCTTAGATATTCTCGAAAAGCGTATTGCGATATTGGAAGGTACAGAAGCAGGCCTAGCTTTAGCCTCAGGTATTGGCGCTATTTCTTCAACAATGTGGACGCTACTCTCCCCAGGTGATGAGATTATTGTCGATAAAACCCTATATGGCTGCACATTTTCATTTTTAAATCACGGATTGGCTAAGTTTGGAATCAAAGTGACGCATGTTGATTTGTCCAATTACGAATTATTGAACGATATTATTTCAGATAATACAAAAGTGGTTTATTTTGAGACACCAGCGAACCCTAATATGCGCTTAGTAGATATTGAGGCTGTGTCAAAGATTGCGCATAAATACCGTGCGACTGTGGTTGTTGATAATACTTATGCAACTCCTTATTTAACTCAGCCGATTAAATTGGGTGCAGATATTGTGGTGCATTCAGCAACAAAATACCTCGGAGGCCATGGCGATTTAGTCGCCGGTTTAATTGCGGGCCCTAAAGAAATAGTCACTCAAATTCGCTTATATGGAATGAAAGATATGACCGGTGCATGCATGGCTCCGTTCAATGCGATGTTAGTGATGCGTGGTATGAAAACCCTCGAACTGAGAATGGATAGACATTGTCAAAGTGCGATGCGCGTTGCCAAGATGCTAGAGGCTAATCCCGCCGTTGAAAGAGTTTGTTATCCGGGGTTGGCTAGTTTTGAGCAATTTGAATTAGCGAAAAAACAGATGTCTGATTTTGGTGGCATGATCACTTTTGAAGTCAAAGGTGGTGTTCAGGCTGGTATCAACATGATGAATAAGCTAAAAATGATACAACGAGCAGTTTCACTTGGAGATGCAGAAACGTTGGTGCAACATCCAGCTAGTATGACACACTCTACTTATACACCTGAAGAACGCATGGAACATGGCATTAGTGATGGTTTAATTCGTTTGTCGGTGGGTTTGGAGGGCGTTGAAGATATTTTGGATGACTTACAACAGGCCCTTAATTCAATGGCGAGTGAATTCCCGGCGCAAAGTCTTGATACTGCCTCTATTGGCGCATCCTACGAGCACATTCAAAATGTAATAATGGAGTAGGTTAAAATATGACATAAGTGAGAATAATTGCCGACCACAATAAGGCATTATTCTCTTTTAGGCAGTAAAACAACCATCGCTACACCACCTAGAATACTGATTGAGGCTAAAGCTAGCCTGATACTCACTTCTTCTCCTAACCAGATAACCCCGCCAATAGTTGCGATGACAGGAACAGTCAATTGCAACGATGCGGATGAGGCTGCTTTTAACTTGGGGAGAACCGCATACCAGATTGCGTAGCCAATACCAGACGTTATAGCGCCAGATATTATAGCAAGTATAAGTCCGTGTGCAGATATAGACATATTCTTGATGAAAACAAGACTGAGCAGAGCAGTAATCATGGATGCCCTAATAAAGTTTTCAGCTGTCGATTGGGTGGGGTTCGTCACTTGCTTGCCCAAAATCGAATAAATCCCCCAAGCAATTCCAGCTATAACCATAAGCAAAGCCCCAAAGATAGGAGGAGCAGTAATGCCTGGTAAAAAGAGGTAAACAAGGCCAATGAGTGCCATAGCGAAACCGAACCATTGGGCTAAACTGAATCGCGAACCTCGGATTAAGGCATACAACAGCATCGTAATTTGTACGGTTGCAAACAAGATTAATGCACCGGTGCCAGCGGGTAAGGTGAGATAGGCAAATGAAAACCCAGCGGCATAAAAAAATAGAGCGAGACCACCTGACCATTTACTTTGTCTGAGTGTAAATAAGCGTCCTAAATTTGCAAAAAATGTATCTTGATTTACTGGCGTTTTGTATAAGCCGACCGGCACATTGTTTGAGCAAGCTTCTTTATCGGTAGCAGCCTTATCAGCAAACTCAGCTTTCTGAAGCATTAGCCTTGGAATAGAGAATAATAAAATACACAGCATTAGTGCGCCACTGAGTAATCTAATTGATGTAAGGCTAGCGGGGTCAATGCTCCCTTGTTCTAACGCTAAGCGACACAAGACCGAATTTCCGGCAAAGGCCAACATAGCGACAATGGTACCTACAATTAGCCTAAAGTTCATACTGTAGGTAACTTCCTCTGAACAATTTTTGTGACATTATACGGCGCTGATTATCGACAACTTTGATTTCAGATAATCAGCAAAATACCGAACTAAACGTAATCAAATTGTTGGTCTTCAACTGCCATCAGATCGTCGGCTGCAGATAAAACTACGGATCTGTGAATATCTTTTCTAGGC
>JBLHOI010000255.1:0-3334 GCA_047621375.1 Glaciecola sp. | reverse complement strand
ATAAGTTGTTTTAATTTCATTATTATTTCCTTAACATTCATTATTATTTACAGCTTTTTAAGCCTAAACTATCTAATTCACCTTTCACGCCTCGCAGTGGCGCTTCAGCAACAATTTTATTGTCTTCTACCAGTAATACTAACTGCCGTAATTGCCCTGTGTCGCGAAAAGTTGCTCCAGCACCTTTTTGACCATCAAAGGCGATTTTATTTTTCAGATAATTTAACGTGACAGCCGCGTCAGTACTTTGTGTTCTAGCAACAGTATCTGAGAGTAATTTGACCGCCGCCCAACCTGACCAAGCATCATTATCCATTGCCACGCCATGTGCCTTCTTAAAACGGCTATTTAACTGACTCGCAGCAAATTTTACAAAGTCTTCATGCCAACCCTGCACATGGGCTTTTGACTCAGGATTTTTATCCAACCATTGTGCCAAGGCATCTTGTTTCATTTTGTTACTTGCTGCGATACTCAATAAATTAGTTAAACACGCTGAACGTAAAGCATCTGAATCTGAGATCAAATTAAATACTGCAACATCGGCAAACTTTTCAGATTTGGCAACAGCTAGAATTTGCTGTTCATCTGTAGCTAATAAAATAGCAGTAACATCATCCAAAGCCATTAACTCTTTCATGCTAACGACCTGCAAAGTATATTTTTGACCCAAAAATTCACCTTGAATATTGGCTTCATCGAGCCCTTGTTGCACGCCTTGCCATACACTACCTTCTGTAGGGCCGACATAATGTAATGAAACATCTTGCATCTGGGCCATCAACGATTGACTCAAGCCTATGAGTAAGACAAATAGCCATTTTTTAATTACACGCATTATGTTCTCCATTTAGTTGGGTCTTTAACCATACAATGTTTCTCCTAATTTAAAAATGAGGAAATTCCTTGATGATGATACTTAGAGGACTCATTCATCACAAAGTTCAGACTAATTTATCAACAACCATAACAATATAAGCTTAAGCTAAGCTGACAATTTTAATTAGCTCGAAATCAATCCCAATCTCTTGCCGACATATAATATCTTCTTATAAAAAAGCCTTAACGTGAGAATTGTTTTTCATTAGAATAATGCTGACAAAATCTAAATACTTAAACATTTTTACTCAAGAAAACCATTTCATTACCGATATAAAGTAAGACTAAATAGGTATATGGAATTTATGAATAATAAAGCACAAGAACTTGAACTAAGAAACATTATGGAAGGGCTAGAAGAATTTGCTACTTTTATGAGTTTCAAGGGTGATAGTGCTGGCTTGCGTATCCTTAGTGTAGAAAGTGTTACTCAGCCTGCAGGTGATAAGCCAAACAATCGGACAGCCCAGATTATTAAGATACCTGAACCAATACCACAAAAAAATCTACGTCTAAAACAATCATTTAATAAATCGCTGTCATTTCAAGATAGAGAATATCATTAGCTACAAAAAAGCCCGAATCAATCGGGCTTTTTTGTATAACTAATGAGTAGTTAGGCTAAACTTGGCTACCATCTTCGTTAACATCATCGCCTTCTGGTTTTTCTGGCGGCATTAGATCCGCTTTGCTGACACCCATTGCTAAAACGACAGTGCTCGCAATATAAATTGAAGAATAAGTACCAATTACAATTCCCACCAATAAAGCGATAGCAAAATCATGAATAACGGTACCACCAAACCAGTAAAGAGAAAATACAACCAATAACGTCGTACCCGAAGTCATCAATGTTCTGCTTAGCGTATCGTTCAAAGCGCTATTTACAATGTCAAATGAATCACCTTTGCGCTTACGTAAAAACGTTTCTCGAATACGGTCAAAAACCACAATAGTATCGTTGAGTGAATAACCAATAACAGCTAATATTGCAGCTAGGACGGTTAAATCAAACTCCAAGCGAAATAGCGAGAAAAGACCTAGTGTAATAATCACGTCATGTATCAAAGCAACGACTGATCCAATTGCAAACCTGTATTCAAAACGGAATGAGACGTAAATTAAGATACCGATCAACGCGTATAACATTGCCAATCCACCATCTTCAGTCAACTCTTCTCCGACTTGTGGTCCAACAAATTCTACTCGCCTAACGTCAATAGGCTGTGCGCTGTCTTTTTGTAAAACGGCAAGAACTTCATTACTCAGATCAGCCATATTTTTAGTTGCTATAACAGGCATGTAAATCAATATATCGCGTATTGAACCAAAATTTTGCACTGCCGCGTCATTGAAGCCACCTTCTTTTAAAGTAGTTCGAATATCATCAAGTTTAGCTTCATCTTGATAAGCCAACTCGATGATGGTGCCACCGGTAAAATCGATACCTAAGTTAAGGCCTTGCTTAAATAATGATGCAAGTGAAGCTAAAACCAATAAGACAGAAAAAACCGCTGCTATCTTGCGTTTGCCCATAAAGTTAAAGTGCGTTGTTTCTTTCATAATATGCATAATTTGTACCTTATATGGATAACGTTGGGCGTTGCTTATGACCGTAGATCAAATTGATCACAGCCCGAGTCCCCATAATCGCGGTAAACATCGACGTTAGAATCCCCAGTGATAAGGTCACCGCGAAGCCTTTAATAGAGCCGGTACCGAAACCAAATAGTACAACTGCAGCAATTAATGTAGTGATATTGGCATCGGCAATCGTTGAAAATGCTTTAGCATAACCGGCATTAATACTGGCTTGAGGACTGTTACCGATACGAAGCTCTTCTCGTATTCGCTCAAAGATCAACACATTAGCATCCACCGCCATACCAACGGTTAATACAATACCTGCGATACCAGGCATGGTTAATGTTGCTTGTAACATTGATAATAATGCAATGATCAAAATCAGGTTAGCGGCCAATGCCAAATTGGCAACAAGGCCAAATACGCGATACCAAATAGCCATAAAGACTAAAACGAACACAAAACCAATTATGACTGAAGCAAAACCTTGATCAATATTGTCTTGACCTAAACTTGGCCCTACTGTTCTTTCTTCAACAATCTCTATTGGCGCGGCAAGTGCACCTGCACGTAATAATAGCGCTAAATCATAAGCCTCTGAAGTAGAATCAAGTCCCGAAATCTGGAACTTCTTACTTAATTGGTCACGGATAGTCGCAACATTAATCACTTCTGGAACCAGACGACGAACTTTAACCTTCTCACCGTTGATTTCTCGAACCTCTGACTTAGACTCGATAAAAACAACGGCCATTGGGTTGCCAATATTGTCACGTGTGACATTACTAAATGCTCGAGCACCTTTGCCATCTAATGTTATCGATACCGCCGGTGTTCCAGATTGAGAATCAATTGTTGAGGCGGCATTGAT
>JBLHOI010000254.1:0-3366 GCA_047621375.1 Glaciecola sp. | reverse complement strand
TTCAACTTTTCTTGAGTTACTAGAGACTGTTTCCAATAATTAATCTCGATGCGTTTGCGTAAACAGGTTTGGTCGAGTATGCCTTTAAATTTAACAAAACTATAGCTATTCTTTACTTTCTAAAAATATATATACTTATCCTTCGAACTCACTCACAACCTGACCTTTCAAGGTGTAACCAACAGTCGCTATATCCCCCTTCCAGCCATCGGTAGAGAGTATACCTGTCACCCAAACCGCATCGTATAGATTAGCTATGGGAACACCTTCAGAAAATTTCACATAAACGATCTGATTTGAAGGTGGAGGGGGTACATGGATGCAAGCACCAAAATACGGAACTAGTAAAAATTCGGTAATATTATCAGCATCACCTTCGAGCGGAACTACAAATCCTGGGATCTTCACAAACTGCCCATTTAACTCTTGAAGCAAAGGCGCATCCGGTTCAACTTGCGTCATTTGACCGTTATGATCAATGGCACTTGGGGGCGCAACATAATCTTTGGGTACCATGTCTTCCCAATATAGCTCTTTAGGCTGTTGATCATCATTCGCCATCGAAGCGTTGGTAAATAAAAAGACACCCAATAATAACAACCTGAGGTTAAATTTCGTTTTCAACAGTCTCTCCTTTATGAATTGATCACATCGTTTAATAGTATAGGCTTTCGCACTTAAATATCGACTAAAAAAAAGCCCGCATAGTGCGAGCTCAATAGTTTGGCAACATAATTTTTTAAAAGATGACTTAAGCCGTCTTATTGTATCGCACAATACTAGAGGTAATTTCAGCTTTCGCTGCATCGAGGTCAGCCCAACCTTCTATTTTGACCCATTTGTTTGGCTCTAAATCTTTGTAATGTGCAAAAAAGTGCTCAATTTGGTTTTTTAACAAACCAGGGACGTCTTCAATGTTTTGAATGTCATCATAAATCTTAGTTAACTTTGATACTGGAACCGCGATAACTTTGGCATCTTCACCAGACTCATCAGTCATTTTCAAAACGCCGACTGGACGACATTTAACTACCGACCCAGCGAGTAGAGGATGCGGAGACATAACAAGCACGTCCACAGGGTCACCATCATCAGACAATGTGAGGTTTACGTAACCGTAATTTGCAGGGTATTGCATACAAGTTGCCATGAAACGATCGACAAAAAGTACACCAGTGTCTTTGTCTACTTCATACTTAACTGGCGTAGAATATGCTGGGATTTCAATGATGACATTAAATTCATCAGGTGCGTTTTTTCCTACTGGAACATCATTTAAACTCATGGGTATTTCCTATAAATAAAAAAATTGCCAAGATTATCAGAAAATCTCGGCCGAGTATCTACATAACGCGCCTACTAGTTTGGTCGCATGGCGCGATAACGGTTATTTGGTATTCGACCTATTTGTAATAACTCTTACAAGCAAGTACTTCATTTTTTGAACCTAGCAGGGTCGGTACGCGCTGATGGATCTCTTCTGGCATAACTTCCATAATGCGGCCCTGGCCTGTATCGGCTAGACCACCGGCTTGTTCCATTAGAAAGGCCATCGGATTTGCTTCATAAAGTAGACGCAATTTACCCGGCATTTTTGGATTACGCTTATCAAAAGGATAGGCAAAAATGCCACCTCGGCATAGCACTCGGTGAATATCACCTACCATCGCTGCCACCCAACGCATGTTGTAATCTTTTTTTCTTGGGCCTTCTTCACCGGCAAGGAGATCCTTCACATACTGCTGGATTGGCTCCTCCCAATGACGTTGATTCGATGCGTTAATTGCAAACTCTGCGGTATCTTCCGGCACTTTGACATTGGCTTGGGTTAAAAGAAAACCACCGTGCGTTTTATCTAGTGTATATATGTGAGTGCCGCGTCCTGTGGTCATCGCTAACATTGTTGAAGGGCCATATAATACGTATCCAGCAGCAACTATTTGCGTACCCGGCTGAAGAAATGCAGATGGGTCATCAGGCTTCATCCACTGCGGGGCATGCGTGATCGAAAAGATCGTGCCGATTAAGCTATTAATCTCAGTATTTGATGAACCGTCTAGCGGATCAAAACTAACCAAATAATTACCATCTGGATTACATGGAACAACAGTGTCTTCTTCTTCTGAAGATATGGCCTTGACATAACCAGACTCCCGTAATGTATCTTTCAATATTTGATTAGAAATGACATCTAATTTTTTTTGCGTCTCACCTTGCACGTTTTCAGACAAGGTAGAGCCAAGCACACCGGCTAAAGCACCTTGGCTTACACGGAATGAAATTTCCTTGCAAGCTGCTAAGATAGTACGAATTAAAAGGATAAGTTCGAGCGGTGCACCATCCTGTTGGAGCTGGGAGTTTAAGCGTTTCATGTTACCAAGTGTTCCTTAGATATAAGACTAAAACGGTTATGATGCGCACATTGCACTAACAATTAATGCCGAATGCTCATCTGTGTATTACTTGGTTATAAATTATAACTGGGAAGCGTTTAAATTGCGACCTTGTTGTTACCTAGCTAATTGTTAAAATTCTAGTTATTGCATTTCTTGCTGTTGCATTTCGCTATGATTTGATACAGTTAGCATAATAATAACAATACAAATTAATTAAAACATGCACGTACATATATTGGGCATATGCGGTAGTTTTATGGGTGGTATAGCCGCAATTGCGAAGTCACTTGGACACAAAGTGACTGGGTCAGACACGAACGTTTATCCTCCCATGAGCACTCAGCTGGAACAGCTAGGTATTGAATTGACGGCCGGTTTTGACACTCACCAATTCGACCCTATTCCAGACATAGTCATTATCGGCAACGCGATGTCACGAGGTAATCTGGCCGTTGAATACGTACTGGACCGCAATCTCCCTTACACTAGCGGTCCTCAATGGTTATTGGAAAACTTACTATCCAAGCGCTGGGTTATTGCGGCTTCAGGTACACATGGTAAAACCACAACATCCAGTATGATAGCTTGGATACTTGAAGATATTGGCCTCAACCCCGGTTTTTTAATCGGTGGTATACCGGAGAATTTCGGTGTTTCAGCTCGTATCGGCGATTCCCCCTTCTTTGTTATTGAGGCGGACGAATACGATTCTGCTTTTTTCGATAAGCGCTCTAAATTTGTGCATTATCGCCCTAGAACATTAGTGATGAACAATCTTGAATTTGATCATGCTGATATCTTTGAAAACTTGGATGCCATTAAAAAGCAATTCCATCATTTAGTGCGTTGTGTTCCGTCCAATGGACTCATCATTTCTCCGATTAATGACGCTAATTTAGAGGATGTATTGCATAAAGGTTACTGGTGTGGCTTGCAAAAAGTAGGGGTTAGCGACGTTTGCGATTGGCAT
>JBLHOI010000253.1:0-3395 GCA_047621375.1 Glaciecola sp. | reverse complement strand
GTGTAAGCACATCTAATTTCTCAGCGATGGAAGGTTCTGATAAATATTCCCCGGTACTTAAAAAATAACTGATTTGTCGAAAAATCCAAGGATTGCCCTGTGCTCCTCTGCCAATCATTATCCCATCTGCTCCGGTGTATCGAAGAACTTCTTTCGCGTCATCAACAGACATTATATCTCCGTTAGCGATGACTGGAATACTGATAGTCTCTTTAATCTTTCTGATCGTATCGTATTCCGCATTCCCTTTGTACATACAGGCACGCGTTCTTCCATGTACTGCAAGTGATTGAATGCCATTTGCCTCAGCAATTTGAGCAATCTGAACACCATTTCTGTTATCGGTGTCCCATCCTGTACGGATCTTTAAAGTGACAGGAACCTTTACTGCATCGACCACTGCTTTCACAATAGCCTCAACCAATTGGGGTTGTTGAAGTAAGGCAGAACCTGCCAGCTTTTTGTTCACTTTCTTAGCGGGACAGCCCATGTTGATATCGATGATTTGTGCACCATTATCAACATTAAACTGCGCTGCTTGAGCCATCAAAAATGGCTCTGAACCTGCAATTTGAACAGACCGTATGCCCGATTCACCTTCGTGGTTCATCCTAAGTTGCGATTTAGTTGTGTTCCATACTTCCGGGTTACTCGAAAGCATTTCCGATACAACCAAGCCAGCACCCATTTTTTTACACAACTGCCTAAATGGCCTATCTGTTACTCCCGCCATCGGAGCAAGTATCAAATTGTTGTCTAAAGTATAGGGACCAATTTTCACGTAAAGCTCCTATTTTTATATGCACACCAGATTAAGGCGATTATCGCAGAATCACTGACGTGAAGTTGGCCTAATTTGCGCTCTGTGGAGCATATGGTACTTATGTTTAGTACAAATAAAAAGTACAAATTTCAACCAAATCAAAAAAATCACAGCTTGAAATAATTATTTTGATTTAGGTCAACTAGTTATGCATTATTTTTAAATTAATTTTTTTCCAATGGGCCTTCGTCACTACAAGTAGATAATTAGTTGTGAAGAGCGCCGAATTTAACCTGTTTTATTTCTTCTGTGCGCTCAGTCGAACCCATTCACCATCTATTTCAATTGGTTGAAAAGTGAACAGGCTCTGATAGTGTGCTATCACGTCTTCAGCTTGTTCAAGCAATATCCCCGACATAATTAGCTGTCCCTTGTGTGCGCAATAATTTGATATTACCGCACTCAACTCCTTTAGCGGAGCTGCCAAAATATTCGCCATCACTATATCTGCTTTCAATTCTGGTTGGTCGGCGGGTAAAAATACAGATAGCTTATCTTCCACCTTATTGCGAGAAGCGTTGTCCATAGTTGCTTGTAATGCTTGCGGGTCAATGTCAATACCAATCACCTTTGCAGCATCCAATTTAAGTGCTGCAATGGCTAAAATTCCAGAACCACAGCCAAAATCGACCACGGTTTTACCTTTTACGTCCGCCTGATCGAGCCACTTCAAGCATAGTGATGTCGTTGGGTGAGTGCCTGTTCCAAAAGCTAAGCCAGGATCGAGCAGTATATTGACGGCATTAGGATCAGGAGCATCTAACCAACTTGGGCAAATCCATAGACGCTTACCAAACTGCATTGGATGAAAGTTTACCATCCATTCACGTTCCCAATCTTTGTCTTCTAATTGGTCTACAACATGGGCAAAACCTTCACCGAGTGTTTTAGCTTTTTCTAAACGCTGAATAACCAAGCTCAGGTCGTCGCTTGCATTAAATAGTCCGACCACTGTTGTGTCGGGCCATAACAATATTTCTCCTGGTTTAGGCTCATACACAGGCGTGTCTTTGGCATCAACAAAAGTGACAGCGAGCGCATTGTTGGCCGTTAACATGTCGCCAACAGATTCTGCATACTCCGCTTTCACGTTAATTTTTAATTGTTGCCAAGCCATTTATTTACCTCAATTCATTATTTTGTTGTTGATGCTATTGGCCTTTTGTACCAATTTTCGCAGTCCAAATACCCGCTCCGCGGGCAAGGGTTGGTGAATATACAGCATATATGCTGAAGGGTAATGCTTCATTGTTGATTTTTGTTAAATAATACTGAAGAGGGTTATTTAATGGTTGTCCGAAACAACGGGGAGGTAGTGCACGATAGTGACTTTTGGTGGGGCGTGCGCCGACAACGATGGCATCGGCTCGCTTTTTATAAAACGCAGCTTAAATCTTATTATTTAGCGAATATTGCACATTGCTGAACAATAGCGTCATGGCTATTATTTATTTTTTGCTTCGATAGTTTCGATTTCGGTCCATATGGACTCGGCTTCAGCAGTTAGCATTGAGTATGTTTTTATATCACCCTTGCGCTGAGCGTGCATTGCTTGCTCAAGCTTCATGTCGTAAGTTTTACGCAACTTTTTTGTTGGATTGGATTTGAATAGACCAAACATTGTGTTTCCTAATGTGTGTTAATTTCAGTCATTATACGTGTCACACCTGTTTTAGCGCACTTCTTTCTCACTATTTAATGAAACGTTCAATTTTTCGTTGTTGCTCGCTTTTTAATATCGCAACGCCTTTGCTAACCAATATCCTTTGAACTAGACATAACTGTTCTAACTGCTTTCCAAAATTATCATTGATCCGCATATATAACAGGCGTTCTTTTAACTTTATTAAGGTCTCTTCTTTTTGATTTTCGTTATTGGGCATATCGGATGTGTTGTTATTATTAAGTTCATCTGCTAAGAATGCGAGGTCGGTTTGGCTAAGTTCCTTAAGGCCAAGTTTACTCACTTTCTTTTTACAAAAAATAATCCATTCATCCTGATAGCTTGCGGTTAATCTGTCTGGAAAAAAGGGTAAATCTTCAATATCTTTCTGCAGGTTAACAATGTCGTTTGGCTGGTCGAGTAAGTAGCGCAGAACAAACAGGTCTGGTAGGTTTAAGTCAGTATTCAATGCGCCATATAGTCCTGATTTTCTGATCTGCGACAGCACAGAATTGATGGTGTCTAAATTTTTGCTCATCTTACTTCCCGCTATCCAAGTTACTTTCGTCAATTTTTATACGCTTGCAAAATTAATTTGATCAAGAGAGTGGCTCTAAGTGCTATTTGTAAAAAACGCCATTACCAGCAAGCCACATTACCTATAGTCAATGACATTGACTAGGGGGTAAAACAAAAAACGCCCAGTTCGGCGTTGCCGAACTGGGCGTTTGATATCATTTTAACCTTACTAGGCGTATTTTAGATGACTAAGCTTATTTAGAAATACCTAATTTTTTCTCCAAGTAGTGAATGTTTGTGCCACCATTAGAAAAATTTTCGTCTGCCATAATAAGCTGCTGAAGCGGTATATTCGTTTTTATACCTTCTACAACCAACTCTCTTAATGCG
>JBLHOI010000252.1:0-3404 GCA_047621375.1 Glaciecola sp. | reverse complement strand
TTACCTGCCATACGCTTATGTCTAAACGCCATAATAGACAGCAGAAGTGATATAAATTAACGATGGATATGACCTTTTTCATTGAACAAGATATAAAAATTAATGAAAGGATTGTGCCAACTATTACTTGGATTTTTTTGTAGATAAATCAGAGCGTTACCCGTTTTAAATAAAATGACATTTATTAATTCGCACCAAATTGGTTGGAATTGCACAAAAAACGTTTTTGCTAATACAAAAGGTTCCCTAATAAACATACACATAATGTTATTTGTAAGTTACATTTGTAAATCGGATTTGTAGGCGGGGCTACTCGTGGTTGCTTAACAGAGCAATCAGAAGAATAGCTACAAATATTTCATTATCGATGGTTTATTGTTTGCCAAAAAAGCGAGATTGCATTGTCTATATTAGTTAAGAAAAAACATTTTATCTAGGCATTATTGTTAATGCTCCAAACCTATTTATATTGAAAAGGATCGGATTTATTTTGAATCAACCAAGCATTGATAAGCAGAATACTGATGAGTCGATGGACATCCTGCGACCGATTGCCTATTTTCTTACTGTTTTGTATTTTTTGCTGACATTCGCACATTTTTTTATTCTTCAAGATACATTTAAGTGGATTTTAATTACTTCAGCACTATTGACCGCAATTTTCTGCTTTGCCATTGCACTAAATGCGTCAAAAGTTGCATCGTCTCAACAGAGCCTGATTATTTTATTAATGGTGCTATTATCCAGCTCAAACAGTCTGCTTCATGAATGGCTCTCTGAATCTCCAGAGCAAGCGACTAATATATTCGTTACCATTATCGCGTCAGGAATTGTATTGTCGAATCGTATCCATTGGACAATTTCAATTCTATTTAACTGGCTTGGATGGTTTTTTGTCAACGTCTTCCTTGAAATAGCGCTAACCCAACACTTTTTCTTTGCTATGGCGATGAGCACCTTGCTGAGCTGGTTCGCTCATCTAGCGCGAAAAAAATTGGTAGAAAAGCAATCATCACTAGAACAAGAGAGAGATCTTGCCATACTTCATGAGCAAGTAGCAAAGAAAGCAACTGAATCAAAAAGCTTATTCTTGGCGAATATGAGTCACGAAATTAGGACGCCAATGAACGGTGTCATTGGCATGATAGAACTGGTGTCACACTCGAAACTAACTAATAAGCAGAAAAATTTCATTGCCACAGCTAAGCGAAGCGCTCAGTCACTAATGATGATCATCAATGATGTCTTGGATCTGTCAAAGATAGAGGCAGGTCAGCTCGCAATCGAACTGGTAGAATTCGATTTAGACCAGCTTTTAGTTGAGTTGACTCATGATCTGCAGTTTCAAGCTACTAGGAAAGGATTGAGGCTCGAACTATTCAAAAATAATGTTCAACAAACAAGAGTCCTAGGCGATCCCTACCGAATCACTCAAATCATGAATAATTTGGTTTCTAATGCGATCAAGTTTACTCAATCAGGTTCTATCACTATCGAATATGATTTAACTGTTTTGGATGAGCATCTTCGTTTGAATGTGGCGGTGTCAGACACCGGTATTGGTATTAGCGACGATGCACTCCCCCATCTTTTTGATTCGTTTTCTCAAGCAGATATGTCGACGACAAGAGTTTTTGGAGGGACTGGTTTGGGTTTAGCTATTACGCGGCATCTTTGTGAACTCATGGGAGGAGAAATAAAAGCGAAAAGTAAGTTAGATGAGGGATCCGTATTTCAATTCTCAGTGATATTTGCCACCCCACCTCCACTAATAATCGTCAAAAAAGTGCCTTCGACCGACGAGTCAATTCCCAACTTTGCAAACCTTCAGGTGCTTTTAGTTGAAGACAATGAGATTAATCAAGAGGTGATGCTTGCGATCTTAGAAGGTCTAGGAATCAAGGTAGATGTCGCGAATAATGGACTTGAGGCGATTGCAATGCTTACACAGTCAGCAAAATTTAACCTGATACTTATGGATTGTCAGATGCCTAACATGGATGGCTACGATGCAACGCGACATATACGATTAGGCGATGCTGGTGAAATTTTTAGTAAAATCCCTATTTTTGCGCTCACTGCCAACATAATGAATAATGAACGACAAAGGTGCATTGCCGCAGGCATGAACGAATATCTAACCAAGCCGATAGACATAAACGCCCTGAAGTTAATGTTGGCAAAATATCAGCCAACATTAACCAGCGCTATTAAAAATAAGGCTGAGGAAGTCCGACTGGAATGAATTTTCGGCTACGATTCAGCTATTTTTAAATGGCGGTAAAGCCACCATCTATGGGCAAAGCCACGCCTGTCGTAAAGCCAGCCATATCTGAACATAAATATAATACCGCTGCAGCTACTTCTTCAGGTTGCCCAATACGTCCAACAGGATGAAGGTTTCTAACATATTCCTCTTTTTGATGATCATTTAAGGTTGCTCGTCTAAACATATCGGTATCGATAACTGCGGGACAAACAGCATTAACGCGCAGGCCTTTTTTAGCGTACTCGACTGCAGCTGATTTAGTTAACCCAATCACCGCATGCTTACTGGCGCTGTAAATACTCATTTTGGGGGCTGCGCCCAAACCCGCAATAGACGCAGTATTTACAATAACTGAAGTTGGCTGTTTGAGCATCGCGGGAATTTGATATTTCATACAACGCCAAACCCCTTTCACGTTTACGTCCATTATCCTGTCGTAAACATCCTCCTCCCCATCAGCCAATTTACTTTGTTCAATTTCAATACCGGCATTATTAAAGGCAATGTCTAGTTTTCCATAGATTTCTAGTGTTCGGTTAACGAGCGCCTTTACATCTTGGTCTTTTGTTACGTCGCATAGAATAAATGTCGCTATGCCGCCTGCTTTGTTAATTTTGGCCGCTGTTTCTTCGCCATCTGTTTGACTTATATCTGCCACCACGACGCTAGCACCTTGCTGCGCGAATGCTAATGCGGTTGTTTGGCCAATGCCGTTGCCAGCACCTGTAATTAAAACCACTTTATTATTAAAATTAGTCAACGTTTTATCCTATAGATGTGTCGAACACGAACCATAGGGTCTTTAGTCAAATTGTGGAAATATTATATTTTCATGGGAGTGTATTAGTCTGATTAATTATGAATAAATACATCACCTACCCCCCTGCAGATTCAATACAACCAGGTGGCTCAACAAATGAAACATGATTTAATCTTTCTAACTCAAGCTCTGGGGCTATCGCTGATTAAGCCAGCGTTCCATGCACATCCTTAGCTTGCTTAAAAAAAGATGCCGTTTCTGGCACAAATGTAAAATTGATGATGTGTGCTGTATTTTAGGTGAATACAACACCCCGTTTTTAGATATAGTACTCAGTAACAACTCGATTAATAGTGAATATCGTTAGATATTAGC
>JBLHOI010000251.1:0-3404 GCA_047621375.1 Glaciecola sp. | reverse complement strand
GACCAAATCTGCATCACGTGTAAGGCCTGTATATTTTTCATCAGATATTACTCTAGAAGCAATTATGGCAATGGAGAAGTGCACATATTGGCAAAATACCTGAATGGTTAAATTATTCAAAGTTGACTTTAAAGTATCAAATGTAATGAAAAAAAGGACATCGTTGCAAGTAAGCCCCCAGTTTTTGTAAGCCGAGTGATGCGTTTTTATGGGTTACAGCGTTATATTTTCTATTAATCGCAACTGATCAAAATAATATCCCCTTTATCCGAAAATCTAGGTTGACATATAGACGTCTATACGGCAAATTGTGCACATAAAATAAGAAAAATACTAACGACAAAAAGTTAAACTGAGAGGGTTAAACTACCTATGGTTAATATTGCACGAAAAAACGTCAATATAGTGACCTATGCTAGTGATAATTTACCTCGCGCAGCCTTCAGTGCTGTGAGTCATATTTTAGCAATCATTATGCCAATAACAATGATGCAAACAATGACCAGTATGATGATTACCATGCCATTAAGGGGCAGTCGTTAGCTTTGCATATGAAGCAGTTAACGAAAGCCCGCCAAAAGCGGGTTTTTTTGTATGTGGCAAATATAAGCTCAGTTGAGTACAGGAGAGATACATGAAGGTTTTAAAGTTTGGTGGTTCGAGTCTCGCAGACGCAACTAGATATATGCGTGTGCTTGAGATTAGTGCCGATACACACCAAACAGAAGGTGCTGCCGTCGTGTTATCTGCGCCTAAAGGAGTAACTAACGCTCTTTCGTTGTTGTGTGAACAAGCTCAGTCGGGCGCTGATTACGGCGAGCTTTTTGCAAAACTAAACATGACTTTGCACGCCATAGCCGACGATTTGAACGAGAGTTTAGACAGTTTTGCTTACCAACCACTGAGTGATTTCATTACTGATAAATTATTTGTACTTGAGCAACAGCTCAAAGGCATTGCGCTATTAAAAATCTGTCCGGACCAAATCACCGCCGCGATTTTGAGTCTGGGCGAGTACGTTAGCGTGCGTATTTTTAGTGAAATTTTGAATGCGAAAGGGATTAGCAATAACATCATTGATCCGGTCGACTTTATTGTCGCCCACGGTGATTACCTCGACAGTATTGCCGACTTAAGTGCGAGCAGAGCCCGTTTTTCCGATGTTGATACCAGCGGCGCTTCACTTATCATCATGCCTGGCTTTGTTGCGGTTAATGAGCAGGGTGAAAAGGTTACGCTCGGTCGCAACGGCTCTGACTACTCTGCCGCCATTTTAGCTGCGTGCATTGACGCAAGTTGTTGCGAAATTTGGACCGACGTTGATGGCGTTTATAATGCTGATCCTAATCAAGTCGATGGCGCTGTTTTGCTCGATAAATTAACTTATCAAGAAGCGATGGAGTTGTCTTACTTTGGTGCTAAGGTGCTGCATCCAAAAACCATTGGTCCTATTGCGCAATACAGCATTCCTTGTCTAATCCGCAACACCTTAAATCCGATTGCACCAGGCACATTAATTAGCCATGAAGCAAGTGAGAAATGGACGAGTGTAAAAGGTATTTCTCACCTTGAAAATGTAGTGATGTTTAACATTGCTGGCCCTGGAATGAAGGGGATGGTTGGTATGGCTAGCCGTATTTTCGATGTTATTTCCACGGGTAATATCTCAATTAGTTTAATTACGCAAAGCTCGTCTGAGTACAGCATCAGTTTTTGTATTCAAAATAAGGATGCTGACCGTGCGCTAGAGCTGTTAGAAGACAGCTTTGCACTGGAATTAATCAATCAACTACTAGAACCAATTGAAGTACGTCGAGAACTGGCCATTGTGACACTTGTGGGCGACGGTATGCGTCAATCACAGGGCATGGCTGCAAAGTTTTTTGGTGCATTAGCGCAAGCGAGAGTGAACAATGTGGCCATTGCACAGGGCTCGTCAGAGCGTTCAATCAGTACCGTGATTGAAAATTCGAAAGCTAAAAAAGCAGTAAAAGTGATACATCAGAATTTCTTTACAAAAAAGCACACCATTGATGCGTTTTTGGTCGGGTGCGGCAACGTTGGCAAAGAGTTACTTCGTCAAATTGCACAGCAACAACCAGCGTTGCTGGCTAGAAATATTAGACTCGAAGTATTTGGTGTCGCTAATAGTCGTAAGCTATTACTTGATAGCAAAGGCGTTGATTTAAATTCCGATTGGAAGGCGGCGCTAGAAAAAGCGGATGAAGCATTCTCAGTAGCTCGTATCCATAAGTTTGCGAATGACAACAGTTTAGTTAATCCAGTTATTATTGATTGTACAAGCAACGAACTGATTGCAGACTTATATATAGAAATGATGAATTCAGGTTGCCATGTTGTAACGCCAAACAAGAAGGCCAATACAGCATCCATGGAGCAATACCGAAAGCTCCAGCGCACTACCCAGAGAACTAACCGGCAATATCTTTACGAGACTACAGTTGGCGCAGGTTTACCCGTCATTGATAACCTGCAGAAACTAGTTTCAGCAGGTGATGAACTAGAAAGTTTTGAGGGTATTTTATCGGGGTCACTATCATATGTATTCGGTAAACTTGATGAAGGTATGAGCTTATCTGAAGCAACCATAATAGCTAAACAAAATGGCTTTACTGAGCCCGATCCTCGCGATGATTTATCAGGCATGGATGTGGCCCGCAAATTACTTATTATGGCGCGTGAGTCAGGTTTAGAATTGGAACTTGCGGACATTGAAATTGAGTCTGTTTTACCACCTAGCTTTGACGATAGCGGAACTGTTGCTCAATTTCTGACGAACTTGCCGTCCTTAGATGCAGACCTAAAGAAAAGAGTTGAAAGTGCAAAAGAAGCGGGCAACGTGTTGCGCTATGTCGGTTCAATTAAACAAAATAAATGTAAGGTATCCATTCAGGAAGTGCCACTTAGTCACCCATTAGCGACGGTAAAAGATGGTGAGAATGCCTTGGCTATTCATAGTAAGTATTACCAACCCATTCCGTTTGTTATTCGTGGTTATGGTGCTGGTGCTACGGTGACAGCAGCTGGTGTATTTGCTGATGTGTTACGCACCATGCCTTGGACTCAGGATTTCGGATAATGACGGTAAAAACAACAAAAGCATTTGCTCCCGCATCCATTGGCAATGTTAGCCTTGGTTTTGATTTAATGGGTGCGGCATTACAACCTATCGATGGCACGCAGTTAGGCGATTGGGTTGAGGTAACCGACGCTGATGAATTTTCATTAAGCGTGGATGGTGTTTTCGCCGATAAATTGCCGCCGGGTTCTGAAAACAACATTGTGACCAAGTGCTATACTTTTTTTCAAAATAAATTAAGGTCTATTGCTAAATCGCCTCTTCAAGTTAAGGTACATTTGCACAAAGCATTGCCTATCGGTAG
>JBLHOI010000250.1:0-3419 GCA_047621375.1 Glaciecola sp. | reverse complement strand
TGTTTATCAACACAAACCGGCTTACTTAAAAAAGCCAACGAACTCAGTAAATTATCTGTCTTTTATTGCGAAGCTTGTTGTAATGCTCACATTACCAGTCAACATTAGCATGACAGAACAATATTTTTCTGTGCTCAACTGCACCGCTCTTGCTAACTGTTTTTCACTTATATCGCTACCTTGAACGACGAAATGAGCGTGTATCTTAGTGAATTTTCTTGGTGCAGATTCAGCTCTCTCGGCTTCCAATTCACAATAACAACCGTGCATTACTTGGCGTGACTTGCGCATAATTTCAACAACATCAACAGAAGAACAAGCACCTACTGAAATTAACACCGCCTCCATCGGCGAGAGGTTTTTACCATTTCCGTCTAATTTAAGTTTACGGCCATTATCCATCTCACCCACAAAACCTAAACCATCCTCAGAGGGCTCCCATACGACAGTTGCTTTCATTTATTCACCTAAACGTTGTATTTAGTTATTTTCTACTATAGAAATATGCGTTTTGCTTAATAATATTTTTTTATCTTTGTAAAGCGTACCAATTGCGCGTTTATAAGCACCTTTACTCACGTGGTAACGAGCAAATATCTCATCAGCAGAACTTTTATCTGTGACAGTGGACATACCTCCGTGCGCAACTAAGTCATCCATAATTTGCGTTGCTAAATCACTTCTCGCTTCTTTGCCTTCTTTTTGCAAAGACAAATCAATTTTACCATCATCTCGAATATGTTTTACATAGGCGGTGAGTTGATCGCCAACAGCGAGTCTCTTAAATAAATCGCTTTTGAATAGCAAGCCTTGATATTGCTTGTTGATAACGCATTTGAAGCCTAGAGAAGTTTCATCAAAGACAATAATGGAGACGGCTTCACCGATCGACAAATCGTCTGTTGTTTCATCTAAAAAGCGATACAGTTTTGTACAACCGATCATTTTTCTATTATCAGGTTCATCTAATAAGTAAACAACATAGCTTAAACCAATATCCATCGGTTTATGTTGCATCGATTTAGGTACCAGTAAATCTCGCTCTACTCCCCAATCGAAAAAGGCGCCGAAATCAGTCTCGCCGGTGCAGGTGAGAAGGGCAAAATCATTTACTCTTATCGGCATATCTTTTTGCGTTGCGTGAAAACTCCCATCTTGTGCGTAATACACAAATGCTTGAAGAGTTTGTCCCTCAACAAACTGGCCATTTGCATCACTCAACGGCAGGAATACAGACTCGTCTATTTTAGTTTGCACCCCTGAAAAAGACAAAGTGTAACCAAAGGGAAGCTCGTCGGTGACGATCAAATCATTCACTTGACCAATAATTGGCATTTAAGACTCTCTTTTACATGATTTTTTAGCGCTATAGCATTAGTATAACAGCATTGAATTTTTTCAACATCATTGTTAATTTGGGTTCTATGAAATTAAATGCCGATTTAGGTGAGAGTTACGGGCATTGGCAGTTCGACGCTGACACCGATATAATGCCGTATATTGATATGGCGAATATTGCTTGCGGAGGTCACGCAGGTGACCCGACTGTTATGCATAATACGATTGCGTTAGCCGCAAATAACCGAGTACTTATTGGCGCTCATCCTTCTTATCCAGACCTACAGGGTTTTGGCCGCCGAAGCATGCGCGTTCCGCCCAAAGAGTTGATACTCATTATTCAAGCTCAAATAGCGACATTGGATGGCCTAGCAAAATGCCAAGGTCAGCAGGTCGACTATGTTAAACCTCATGGTGCACTTTATAACGACATGATGATGGACCCAATGGTCAGAGCTGCCGTATTTTCCGCCATTTCAGGTTTCTATAGTAACTTACCGTTAGTAGTCCAAGCTGGTAAGCAAGACGCGGCTTTGCGCCTTGAAGCTAACGAGCTTGATGTTGTTCTCATATTTGAAGCTTTTTGTGATCGCTTGTATTTGGATTCAGGTTTGCTGTCACCACGCAGCCACCCAAGAGCAGTATTGAGCGCTGCTGAGTCAGTTGAACAGGCTCGACGCCTAATTCAATGCAATGAGGTGATTACTGAGAGCGGCGCTGTTTTAGCTATCCATGCTGATACAATTTGTGTGCATGGTGATACTCCAGAAGCAATGCACACAGTCGAGAAAATAAGAACGTTATTGCAAAACCAACGCGGCTAAATAGTATTGCTATGACCATAAAAAACCAGCAAGAACTTATTGAAATTAGAACTGCTTCAGATTGCTGTGTCATTGTATATGTCGACGACACTGAGATAGGGCTTGCAACAGCTAATAAGATTATTGAAATTTTTACTAGAGCTCTATTGGGCAACAGACCGCCTTGGCTTTGTGAATACATTCCATCTTATACTTCGTTGCTTATCGAGTTTTCACTTTATGAAACAGATCATATTGCTGTTAATGCATTTGTGAAGAAACTGGTTATTAATACTGATATGGAAATTAGCCGTTGCATAGGTGAAAATGTAACCGACGCAAGACAGGTTAATCGTGCGCAAATGGCTAAACTAAGTCATAAAGGGGAATCAACGTTATCGACATCCAGACGTATTCATAGAATTCCCGTTTGCTATGAGTTGACCTCACTTCAGACTGACCTGGCTAAAGTAGCTAAAGATAAAAACATAAGTGAAGACACGGTGATTACCTTGCATTATGCAAATCCATATCGGGTATTTGCGACTGGCTTTATGCCTGGTTTTGCATACTTAGGTGAATTACCCATGGAACTTTCGCAACCGCGATTGAGCAAACCTCGTCTAAAAGTGCCCAAAGGGGCTGTTGCCATCGCCGATCGCCAAACGGCCATCTATCCAGATGAATCGCCCGGTGGCTGGCATATTATTGGTTACACTCCACTTGAGCTGCTGTTTAGTGCTACAGATGTAAATACTACAAAAAGTAGAGTTCTTGATTCACTGTTGAAGACCGGGGACTGTGTTGAGTTCTATCCTATAACTGAAAGTGAATATATAAATTGGGTATATTCGTGAAAATAGTAGCTACGGGTCTCAGTGCACGATTCACCGACTTAGGAAGAGTGGGGCACAAGCATAAAGGCTTCACCCAATCAGGTGCACTTGACGCAAATAGTCATCGGCTGGCAAATGCTATCGTCGGAATGCCTTTTACAAATCCAACGATTGAAGTGCTTCTTGGCGGGTTTGTCGCCGTTGCAACGCAGGACACTCAGATTGCAATTACGGGCGCTCAGGTGCGGGCTCTTATTAACGATGTCCCTCAACGCTTGAATCATAAGGTAGCTTGGCACAAAGGCACTACACTAAAAATTATGCAACCTGTGCTAGGTGCCAGGAATTACATCGCGTGCGACCGACCTTTTAGGGTAAAGACTTTTCTGGATTCTTGTTGCGCAGTGGCTCGAGAAAAAACCGGTGGGATGAATTTTGACGG
>JBLHOI010000249.1:0-3456 GCA_047621375.1 Glaciecola sp. | reverse complement strand
GTAATAAGTAAGCGCAGAGTCATCCCCAACGGACTATTTTAGATTATTGAGGGCTTATTAACGTAATTCCCGGCGTAATATTTTGCCAACAGTCGATTTAGGCAACTCATCAATCACATGTAATTCCTTTGGGATTTTATAACCAGTTAATAGCACTCGGCAATGATTCAGAACATCTTCTTTATTAAGTTCATTTTTGCACGTTACATATGCGCATACTCGTTCACCAGTCCTATCATCTGGCTTGCCAATAACGGCAGCTTCAAGTACGTCAGGATGTTTGGTAAGGGCGTCTTCAATTTCGTTTGGATACACATTGAAGCCTGACACGATGATCATATCTTTTAGGCGATCGACAATTTTAATACTACCATCGGGAAGCCTTATGCCAACGTCGCCAGTTTTGAAGTAGCCGTCAGCCGTCATCACTTTAGCTGTCTCGTCTGGACGTTGCCAGTAGCCTTTCATTACTTGCGGCCCCTTGGCTGCTATTTGGCCTTCTTTTCCATCTGCAACTGGTTTATCGTTTTCGTCTAACATCTGGATGTCTGTATGCGAAACTGGAGGACCGACAGTACCAATTTTTTCATTACCTGGTTCGTTAAAAGCCAATACAGGTGCCGTTTCAGACAATCCATAACCCTCGGTAACAGTGCAACCAGTGGTTTTTTCCCAAAGTTCGGCAGCTGAGCTGGTTAGAGCTGTCCCTCCAGACATAGTGAGCGTTAGCTTACTAAAGTCCAGCGATGGAAACTCGGGATGCGCGCACAGTCCCATAAATAGTGTATTCAAGCCAGCAAAAGCACTAAATTTAAAGGGCTTAATTTGTTGTACAAAGGCATCCATATCTCTTGGGTTAGGGATTAGTACACACATAGCTCCCTTGGCGAAAAGCGTCATCATGCATACGGTGAAGGCATAGATATGATAGAGAGGAAGCGGACAAATAATAATTTCGTCACCATCTTTAAACCCTTTCCCCAAGCGTTCAAGGGTTTGAATACTGTTCGCAAGCACGTTCCTATGGGTAAGCTCGGCGCCTTTAGATACACCAGTAGTGCCGCCTGTATATTGTAGAATGCAGCCATCATCAAGGGATATCTGTGGACGAACTGGCAGACGAAGATCCTTGGCTTCTTCAAATACTTGAATAAAACAAGGGTAACCTGAAGTAGATTTTTGTTGGCTTAGCATCTGATCTGCTGCCGTCACGATCACACTTTGTATTTGTGTTTGACTTTTGATCTCTTCATATTTAGGTACAAAATCTTCTAGTATGACTAGCGCCTTTGCTCCTGAATCGCTGAATTGATGTGCCATTTCAGTTGGCGTGTAAAGAGGGTTGGTATTGACAATGACCAAGCCTGCTCGAAGAGCACCATAAACAGCAATCGGATTTTGCAGTAAATTAGGTAATTGAATCGCAATCTTGTCACCGGGCACTAAGTTGCCCTTGGCCAATAGCCAAGCACCAAATTGAGCTGATAAAAGCTCCATCTCAGCAAAACTCTTTGTTTGCCCCAGTGCGTTGTATGCCGGTTTACTATTATAGTGTGTAAAGGTTTCTTCAATATAGTCGGCAAGAGAACTAATATGAGCCGGTATTACTAATTGCTCAGTCATGTCGCATCCTTAATCTGTAAAGTGAGTTTTTAAATCAAATAAGAAAATAAATTTAAGTGGTCGTTAACGCTTATCTGTCATTATAAAACAACGGTTTTATTGGGGCACCGCATCGTAATCATTGCGCTTAGCCTAAGATAGTCTGAATAAGATAAAATTAACAATCAATTTACATGATAACTGTTTATTGATGCTTTTTCCTGAAGTTTAAGGGGAGTGAGATAAAGTATAAGTATCGCTAAATGCTAATAAATAGAAACAGGTCAACGTGGAATTAGGTTTTGTAGACAATTTTAATTAATCACTCTAACGTTCAGTTTTGTTCAACCGTACTTGTTTGTTCTACTTTTGAGTACTCCGAAAACGGTGCCACCAATCGCCCCAGCTATGCTTTGGGTAAGTAGACCTGAAAGTCCTCTCGCACCTGCAATTATGCTTACATTCAATATCGGGTGCATTGCAGCGAGTATGGCAAACATTGCAACAGCCCCAGCTAGTGCATACAACCAAATTTGTGATTTTTGCGGCTTATTAATCGCGTTGTTTAAGGGCTTTGCTAGCAATGTTTTTGCGATTAATACAGCGACCGACATGGCAATTAGCATGCCTACTAGAACAATAACCCCATAAGTGGGCAGCAACCCTACAAAATCAGCAAAAACCGTTTTTATGCGGACACTCAAAGGAATTTCTGCGCCGACAGATATTAACCCAGATAACACTGATTGAGTGTGCAAGGCACTGGCAATCAAAAAAGTAATGATAGTAGTCACCAGAAGTTGAAAAATAAATAAGCTAAAACGCACTAATTTAGTTTTTTGATGATAGTTAGTTTGGCTTTCCACTGTTTTCGCTCTCTATTTTACTTACTAATACTATATATGTTTTTTTCTTACGTTGTGATTATTATGTTCTCGTTTTATTATCATTAGGGCAAGAGAAAAGTGATTCACTTTTTATGGTTTTTTCTTTTAAAAAGGATAATGATGCTAAACAAGTTTCCCACGTTCATTGCTAGATTGATTGCTTCATCTTTAGTGCTAGTCGCGTTGAACTGCCAAGTAGTATATGCACAGACCCCCCCAGCTATCGTTGATACTAATTTTGATGTGGAATTAGTTGTCGATGGATTGCCTAAATCATGGTCCATTACCCTCTCTCCAGATAATGAAATATTCATAACAGACAGAAGCGGCAGCGTTATCGTATACGACCAACAGTGGAACAAAAAAACGTTTACGACCCCCATAACTGATTTAATTGTAGACAGTCAGGGAGGATTTCTCGATTTAGCTTTTCATCCTGATTTTGGAACAAATTCATGGATATATTTAAGCTATAGTGCGGGAACTAGCGACTCAAATCGATTAAAAATAGTTAGATTCAAAATACCTAATTCGGGAAATAAAATTACAACTGTCGAGGATGTTTTTAGCGTCAATACAAACAAAAATACGCCAGTGCATTACGGTGGTCGTCTCGCTTTTTTAAAAGATAACAGTCTACTTATAAGTACTGGCGACGGTTTTGATTTTCGTGAGCAAGCGCAGCTGAAGTCCTCGCACTTAGGTAAAATAATAAGAGTAAGCGATACAGGCAACGCCATGTCTGACAATCCTTTCTTCCAGAAAGACATGCCTAACAGCAATGCAAGTTACGTCTATAGTACGGGGCATCGCAACCCACAAGCTTTATTGGTCAGTGGTTCAGGTTTGATTATTTCGCATGAGCACGGACCAGCGGGTGGTGATGAGATTAATATTATTGAAAAAGGTAATAATTATGGTTGGCCAATTATTACCAACGGTCAAGATTATTCGGGTGCTGTGATCA
>JBLHOI010000248.1:0-3495 GCA_047621375.1 Glaciecola sp. | reverse complement strand
ACGATTTAGATTCTGATCTGGTTAAAATTGATGCAAGTCATTTATTTGATTACAGCACGACAAAAATAGGCTTTAGAAAAGGGTCTTTTCTTAGAAATTACATGTACGAGTTTATAGAACGTTTTGCACCGCATCTAACCAAAGATGTGGTAGAAAGGGCTATGATGCAAAAGAATAATGAAGAAGTTGAAAAAATGTTTAAAGGACTGACCTTACCTGTTAAGTAGCTTCAGTGTTTGGCATTGTTCAACCAGGTAGTTAATTATTATCGAGTTACTAGCACTCGATAATATTTACAGCTAAGCCACCTCTGGACGTTTCTTTATATTTAGTCTTCATGTCGTTGCCAGTTTCCCACATGGTTTTAATAACCTTATCTAATGACACTTTATGATTGCCGGTGCCTCTCATAGCCAAACGGGATGCATTGATTGCTTTAATCGCGCCCATTGCGTTTCTCTCAATACACGGTACTTGAACTAATCCGCCTACAGGGTCGCAAGTTAACCCTAAGTTGTGCTCCATACCAATTTCGGCTGCGTTCTCAACTGCTGCTACTGAGCCACCGAGTATTTCCGTTAACGCACCAGCAGCCATAGAGCATGCCACGCCCACTTCACCTTGACAGCCCACTTCTGCGCCTGAAATTGATGCATTCTTTTTATATAAAATCGCAATAGCTGCGGCCGTTAATAAATAGCGACAAGCTGTATCGTCGTCAACGGGTTTTATAAATTTGTCAAAGTAGCATAAGACGGCTGGAATGATCCCTGCGGCGCCGTTGGTCGGCGCTGTCACAACTCTGCCGCCAGCAGCGTTTTCTTCATTTACAGCAAGTGCAAATAAATTCACCCAATCCATTGCTTGCATAGGGTCGTTGTTGTTTTCATTCTTTAGTTTTCGATACAAACCGTATGCTCGGCGATGCACTTTTAATCCACCAGGCAGAATACCTTCAGTATTAATACCATTTTGCACACACTCCTTCATAACTTCCCAAATATAGACTAAGCGCTTTCTGAGAACTTCTTCAGACATTATCGATACTTCGTTTCTTATCATCAACGTGCTAATAGAGAAGCCATTGTCGTGGCATATCTGCATGAGTTCGGTGGCAGTTGAAAATGGAAATGGAGCGTTGACTTGCTGTTCGGCAAATTTTTCGGCTTTTTGAGCTTCAAACTCAGATTCCTCGACGATAAAACCGCCGCCTATTGAATAATATGTTTTTTGCATTACACATTCAGTGCCAGCAAATGCAAAGAATGTCATACCATTAGAATGAAAAGAAAGCGTTTTTCTTCGGTGAAACACAATCGCCCCGTCTTTTGGAAAGATAATCAGATGCTCTTGATTAAGCTTTAACGCTTGAGCTGTTTCAACTTGCGTTAACATATTCTCTACTTCTTTCACCGGTACATTCTCCGGTAAATAACCAAGCAAGCCTAAAATAATCGCTTTACCGGTGCCATGACCCTTGCCTGTTTGACCTAATGAACCGTATAGCTCGGTCTTTATCGCGGTTATTTGATTGAATATCTCACCTTGCTTCAATACTTCGCAAAAAGCAGCAGCGGCTCGCATAGGCCCAACAGTATGGGAACTTGATGGGCCTATGCCCACTTTGAACATATCAAAAACACTGATCATTCTTTATCGCTTTATTTTGTTTCATCCTCTATTAGTCTTGCATAGTTTCACCAATAAACAAATGAGATTTGCTAATCAGTTGCATTAGAAATGTTAATGCGATGTTATTATCTGGTATTTAGTTTTCTTGAATTTATTCGCATTGGATTGAGAATGTCTGGGGAAGGGAGCGTATCTAACAAATTATTTTTTTACCTAAGAATAAAACTCTACATGTTTGCATAGTAGCGCAATCATTCCTGCTGTTGCACCCCAGATAAGTTCATTTTGATATTGAATAAAATAGACAGGAAATGATTGTTTGCGCTGCTGAACATGATGTACAAAATAATTTTGCTGATTCATTAGGTGTGACAATGGAACCTGAAATACACGACTGACTTCATTTTTATCAATGGTTAAGTCAATTTCAAGATCAACGGTCTCATCTAAAATACCAATGACGGGTAAAACGGCAAAACCACTGATGGTTTTATATTCAGGAAGAGTGCCCAGAATACGAACTTTATTTGATGGTAGTCCAATTTCTTCCTCAGCTTCTCGCAGCGCAGTTTGTACTAACGAGTCATCAGATGTTTCATATTTACCCCCGGGAAAGCTTATCTGCCCCGCATGGTGGTTTAAATGACTTGCCCGTTGAGTAAACAAAACCTGTAAGTCTTCAAATGGAGGCTGCAAGCAAATAAGCACTGCCGCTGGCCTAGTTTTTACTGAAAACATGAAGTCATGTGGGGGCCCTGCAGACCAGGGAAGATGGAATTTAGATAGAAAGTATTTTTCATTCATGCTGTTGCTTAATCCACGTCCTGTTGATATTTACTGCTGCTGCATTGACTATATTTTCTTGAGGGGACTCCTCTGTCTGCATAGTCTCTTCGAGTATCGGCAATATTTTGGCAACTTTATCTAAGCTTTCTTGGTATTCACTGGCAATATCTGAATCTAATACAATACCGCCACCAGCCCAACAATAAAGATGGTTATTTTCTGCTAGGACGGTACGAATACAAATACTAGTGTCCATGTCGTCGCGAATACCGATATATCCTATGCTACCACAATAAATACTGCGTTTGTCAGGTTCAAGTTCTTGGATGATTTGCATTGCCCTATGCTTGGGAGCGCCTGTAATAGAACCTCCAGGAAAAGCCCCTTTAAGTAATTTAATAGGTGAAGATGTGGCCTTAAGTCTACCTAAAATTGTGCTGACCATATGGTGAACTGCAGGATAACTCTCGAGTTTGAATAGCGCAGGTACAACAACTGAGTGTGGCTCACAATGCTTACTTAAATCGTTTCTAAGCAAGTCTACAATCATGAGATTTTCAGCTCTATCTTTCTCAGAACTAAGTAATTCTTCACTTAGCTTTCTATCGTCTTCACTATTTTGCGCTCGCTTTCGTGTTCCTTTAATTGGTTTGGTTTCTACCATACCTCCCTTTACTTGCAAAAAGCGCTCAGGAGAAACACTTAAAATACAGCTGTTCTCAAGCCTAATAAATGATGAAAAGGGCGCTTTATTAACATCTCGCAGTAATTGATAAGCTTGCCATTCCGAGCCTTGATAAGTCGCTTCAAAGCGCTGAGAAAAATTTATTTGATAGCAATCACCGGAGTGTAAATAGTCGTCAACTTTTTGCAGTTTTTGGCGGTATTCCGACTCTGTTTGATTGGCAAGCCAATGGCTTAATTGCTTAAATTTCTCTGAATGACTATGACTATGACTATCAAGTTTATCTTTATTTGGATTGATTTTTTTTAGCTGCTCAGCTCGCCCTGCGTCGAGATAACAGCAGTAAACTTTATTCGTTTTATTATCAAAAATTAAGCTTTGGTCATAAATAC
>JBLHOI010000247.1:0-3534 GCA_047621375.1 Glaciecola sp. | reverse complement strand
GGCCTGTATTTTCACCGAATCTCAATATGACACCGCGTTCAGCTTCTTTAATGGTATAAAAACCACTCAAGCCCCAAACAACAACAATAATAGCAACCAGTAAACCTAGCCCTAAACCAGTATAGCTTTTACCGCTGCCACCGCCACCGCCTCCAGACTTACTAAACTTGCTAAATAAATTCTTCAGTACTTCATCAAGATCTGGTGGACCTTGTTCTTTACCGCCGCGATTTTTCCAAGGGTCGTTTTTATCACCACCCGGCTCATTCCAAGCCATACAGACACTCCAAAATTAAAGTCATTTATACTTACGTTTTTGTTTTACTAATACTTATACTAGAACGTGATTGGATTAGATTATTAAATTTATAAAAATCGCTACAAAATGTAGTTATTGAGACGATTATCCAATTCTTTATCTATTTTATTCCAATCACTCTCTAGCATTTTAATATCAACCAGCCAATCTCCATCTTCTGAATAGCTTTGTTGTGCAATGCAATTAAGATTATAGAGCATTCCACGCAACCTGCCTTCATTTGGAGGAACTTTTAACTGATGTTCAACCATTTCCCTATGTAAACATTCAGTGAGGGCATTTTTTAATAAATCAATACCTAAACCTTCTTGCGCTGAAATCCAAACACGAATTGGACGACCTGTATCGTCACGATCAATTTTTGGTACAACGCCCTCAAGTCTATCTATTTTGTTACAAACGATTAATTGTGGTACTTCACCTGCGCCAATCTCATCTAACACCTCGTTTACTTGGTCGGTGTATTCGAGATATTGCTCGTCTGCATAATCAATAATATGTAATAACAAATCTGCTTCTTGCGTTTCCTGCAGTGTTGCCTTGAATGCAGCAACTAAATCATGTGGCAAGTGACGAATAAAACCCACAGTATCGGCAAGGATCGCATGGCCAACTTCCGCTAATTCAATTTTACGCAATGTTGGGTCAAGGGTAGCAAACAACTGGTCTGCGGCATAAACACCTGCATTTGTAATTGTATTAAATAGTGTGGATTTTCCAGCATTAGTATATCCAACGAGCGATACTGTTGGGATCTCAGCTCGTTTTCGAGAGCGCCGACCTTGCTCACGTTGTTTTTTAACTTTTTCGAGCCGCTTTATAATACCTTTTACCCGAGCACGAAGTAACCTTCTATCAGTCTCTAACTGTGTTTCACCTGGACCACGTAAACCGATACCACCTTTTTGGCGCTCCAAGTGCGTCCAGCCTCGTATAAGCCTCGTTGATAGATGCTTCAATTGTGCTAGTTCTACTTGCAGTTTACCTTCATGAGTTCTTGCTCGCTGCGCGAATATGTCAAGAATGAGACTGGTACGGTCCAGTACTCGACAACAAACAAGTGCCTCGAGATTACGTTCCTGCGAAGGAGAAAGTTGATGATTAAAAATGACTACGTCTGCGCCAATCGCCTTTACGGTGTCAGCTATTTCTTGGGCTTTGCCACTACCGACAAAAAATTTGGCCTGAGGAGAGCGCCGGGATGTGGTTAATATTGATGCTGTATTTACGCCTGCTGAACTGACCAGCATTTGCAATTCATTTATATCTTCTTTGTTGCTTTCATCAGAGAAATCAACGTGAACTAAAACTGCCTGTTCACCGGCTTCGTAACGATCAAACAAATAAGGCTCCGTTTATGTAACTTTCGATTAATACCTGAGTTTGCATCAAACAAATTTGATTTCAGATAGTATGGTTAAGCCCTTTTGGCATTACTCACCATCCGCTTCACCATCGCTTTGAGTTGGCATTACAATGGCTCTAGCGGGAACGACTGTTGATATTGCATGCTTGTAAACCATCTGACTTACCGTATTTTTTAACAAAATAACAAACTGGTCGAATGATTCGACTTGGCCTTGTAGTTTGATGCCATTTACAAGATATATTGATACCGGAATACGCTCTTTTCTCAGCGCATTTAAGAACGGGTCTTGAAGTGATTGACCTTTAGCCATTTGTTATCCTTACTCTTTATTATGATTTTATTTTTTATTTTTATTTTTTTAGTAACACCCTCACTACCAATTAAGTGTATACCATTAAGGCAAAAGAATGTACCGAATTTTACTGAATATACTGTAAAATCGTTTTGACATTTTCTGTACTGCCCGCTTGCAATGAAATAGCGCCTTCCCAGCCTCTTAACCACGTTATTTGACGTTTCGCTAATTGCCTAGTCGCGATAATACTTTTTTCTCGCATATCATCAAAAGTGTCCTCGCCACTTAAATATTGCCACATCTGACGGTAACCTACACTGCGCATAGAAGGCAAATTTAAATGCAACTCAGAATTTTTACGTAATTTTGTGACTTCTTGTTCAAAATTATTTTGCAGCATAGTGTCAAATCTCAAAACAATACGCTCATGCAGCAAAGTACGGTCATTTGGCATGAGACTAAATTGGGTGAATTCATAAGGCAAAGGTTCAGGCTTTATGTCCTGCAATGAGGTCATGGTTTTACTCGTCAAAGCATATACTTCTAGGGCGCGCATAATGCGTTGTGGATCATTCTCGTGAATTCGCTTACCGCTTTCTGGGTCGATCGCACTGAGCTTCTTATGCGCAGCTTGTAATCCATGTTGCTCAATAAATAATTGAATTTGAGTGCGTGTTTTTTGATCCGCATTGGGTAAGCTAGACAACCCTTTTATCAGGCCATTGAAATACATCATGGTTCCGCCAACAAGAATAGGAACTTTTCCGCGCTGCAGTATATCTTCTATACATATTTGTGAGTCTCGACAAAACTCTGCAACCGAATACGCGTTTTGCGGATCAACAATATCAATCAACCAATGTTTGATCCCCGCTTGCTCTTCGAACCCAGGTTTAGCTGTACCAATATCCATGCCCCGATAAATAAGGGCTGAATCAACACTGATAATCTCTCCATTTATTTTGCTCGCCAACTCAATGGCTAAGGCCGTTTTACCAGATGCCGTTGGCCCCATAATAGTAATGATTTGCGGGCGTTCAGATTTAGGCTGTGTTTGTAACATTGCAGAGTCGCTCATTTCAATTTTCATCAGCTAAAAAAGTGACCACGGGTATATTAACCGTTTTAGCAAACGCTGTGATCAATTGAATTTGCTCGGTTTGTGACATTACATGAAACCAATCATGTAATTCAGCAAAGGTAAAATCATGAGATTGTGCCCAGCAAAAGCAAATATATTGCATTATAGTTTTACTGTTATTGAGCGCCGACTCTGTATCTAATAGCTTCGGTAAAATTGACACCCAAGGAAGCTGCCTCAGGCAAGCTGGCACTTGTTTTAATATCCACTTTGCACCATGTAATTGAATGTCAAAACCAAGCTCGTGCAGAATATTTACTCTATTCTGCACAGTTTGCTGATTTTCCTGCTTGTCAGGCTCGTGCGCAGCCCCTGCTATATCTCGTTTCACGGAGATCGGCATTAAAAGCGGTTGTTGCACATTCGATATCTGAATTTGTTGATATAAAACGTGTGCAGGAAGATGGTAA
>JBLHOI010000246.1:0-3568 GCA_047621375.1 Glaciecola sp. | reverse complement strand
AAAAAAGAAGACATCATTTCGCAAGTCAAAATGTTTCAAGCAGAAGATAACGATGAAGTTGCTGAAGGCAAAGCATGGGAAGGTTCATCGCGCACGGTTGGCGTCGGCTCGCAAATACTTGCAAGTCTTGGGATTACAAAAATGCGTTTATTGAGCAAGCCTATTAAGTATTCTGCATTGTCTGGATTTGGTCTTGAAGTGGTCGAATACATTTACGACAAAAAATAAACCCTTATAACAATTAATCTTCGCGGGATTCATGGTACACTTCGCGCCGATTTTTTTGGAGAGCAAAATGATAGAAATTGAAGGTAATATTCGAGCGACTGGTAAGAAATTTGCCATTGTTGTAGCACGCTTTAACGGTTTTGTAGTTGAGAGTTTGTTGGATGGTGCATTAGATACACTAGAACGCTACGGTGAAGTTAACACTGATGACGTTACAGTGGTCAGAGTGCCAGGCGCCTATGAGTTACCAATAGTTGCTAAAAAGCTTGCTGAAAAAAATAAATATGATGCAATTATTGCTCTAGGCGCAGTTATTCGTGGTGGTACTCCACACTTTGAATTCGTTGCTGGGGAATGTAATGCTGGCTTGGCTAAGGTGGCCTTAGAAGCTGGTATTCCAATCGCATTTGGCGTTATTACTACGGAAAGTATTGAACAAGCAATTGAGCGTTCAGGCACTAAAGCGGGTAACAAAGGTTCTGAGGCTGCATTGTGCGCACTCGAGATGGTTAACGTTATTAGCGCTATTGCAGAGGCGAACTAAGTGAAACCTGTTGCGAGACGCAAAGCTAGAGAGCTAGCCGTTCAAGGTTTGTATGCTTGGCAAATGAGTGGCAACCCTATAGAACAAATAGAACTTAGTATTGCCACTACCAATAATATGCAAAAAGTGGATATGGAATACTTTCAAGCTCTGTTGCGCGGAGTCGCAAAAAGAACAGAAGAGCTGGATAAGGCGATTAAGCCCTATTTAGGTCGTTTGCCTGAAGAGCTTGACCCAGTTGAAAAAGCCATATTACGCTTGGCGACGCTAGAATTAGTTGAACGTTTTGATACTCCTTACAAGGTCGTTATTAATGAATCAATTGAGTTAGCCAAAACATTTGGTGCTGAAGAGAGTCATAAGTTTGTCAATGGTGTGTTGGATAAAGCGGTGAAAACCCTTCGAAAAGACGAAAGAAGTTAATGTAGTGAAAGAGTTTGATTTGATTGGTAAATATTTTGCCAAAGGTGGCCATGTTCGTAAAGATGTATTGCTAGGCATTGGAGACGATGCAGCAGTGACTAAAGTGCCTGTTGGTCAATACGTGGTTACAACGACAGACACACTAGTTGAAGGTGTCCATTTTCTTCCTGGAACTGAAGCAGAATCAATTGCCCATAAAGCAATTGCTGTGAATTTAAGTGACCTTGCTGCAATGGGAGCAGAGCCGGCTTGGATAAGCTTATCTCTTTCGTTACCCAGTATTGACGAGAGTTGGATTAAAGCCTTTTCAGAAAAAATTCATAGTCTTAGCCACTATTTCTCTTTTCAGTTAATTGGTGGTGACACTGTTCAAGGCCCTTTGAGTATTACTATTACCGCACAAGGTTTCATACCTGAGCATAACCAGATAACACGCAGCGGTGCTAATCCTGGCGACTGGTTGTTAGTCACGGGTTCCTTAGGCGATGCTGGTGTTGGCTTAGATATACTCAAAAATAAAATCAAAGTAGACAATCCTGAGAATGCATCTTATTTAAAAAATAGGCATTGTTTTCCTACGCCTAGAGTTCTTGCAGGCACCACACTTAGACGCATAGCGACATCATGTATCGATATATCTGACGGCCTTGTACAAGATTTAAAACAAGTTATCTTGCGCTCTGATGTGGGTGCACTAGTGCACCTTGATAAGTTACCAATTTCAGAAGCTATTAGCGCAAATATTGACAACGTAATAGATGTCATTACCTATGCAGCTACGGCGGGTGACGACTATGAATTATTGTTCACTGTGCCGGAGGAACAAAGAGTCCATATTGAAACGGCATTGGCAAGTTATGATATTCGAGTAACTTGTATCGGACAAATCACTGGCGCAACTGGCAAGATCGACCTTCGATTTAATGAAAAACCATTCGAGTTTGAATCAAAAAAAATGGGCTTTGAGCACTTCTCCTAATGGATAAAACCTTACGTCAACGAGTTAGTATGAAAAATCCAGTGCATTTTTTGGCATTAGGTTTTGGTTCTGGCCTAGCGCCCATGATGCCAGGTACATTTGGATCACTGGCAGCACTTCCTATTTTGTTTGCGATGAGCTTTGTTACCCTTGAAGTGTTTATCTTTATTACTGTTGTCAGCTTTTTGGTGGGCATCTATCTTTGTGGAAAAACAGCTCGTGATCTGAAAATGCATGATCATGGTTCCATTGTATGGGACGAAGTTGCTGGCATGATGGTGACTTTTATTGCCGTTCCCTTAAACCCACTTTCATTGTTGCTAGGTTTTTTGCTGTTTCGTTTTTTTGATATTCTAAAGCCCTGGCCAATTAGCGTATTTGACAGGCGTGTACACGGTGGTTTTGGGATTATGATAGACGATATTGTGGCTGGTGCAATTGCATGCGCTTGTTTACATGGGATATTGTATATCTTATCTGATGTCCTTTAGCTGCAGTTATAGGTGTGAAGTAAAATAATTCCGGACAACGTTTATAGAACAAAGTGCGATATTGTTATATCGCACACATGTAAATTAAGTGTTTGCCGCAATTGCCGCCAAAATACCTTTCGTGTCTAAGCCCAACTCAGCATACATCTCTTGCTGAGTTCCTTGCATAATAAATTCGTCTGGCAAACCTAGCTGGATTAAGTTCGGTGTCAGTTTATGTTTGAATAACGCTTCAGCAACACCACCGCCAGCTCCACCAGCAATGGCCCCATCTTCGAGTGTTACTAGTAGCGTGTGATGCTCAGCAGCTTCAATTAACGCAGCCTCATCCAGCGGCTTCACAAAACGCATATCAATTAACGTTGCGTTTAATTGCTCTGCGGCTTCAGTAGCATAAGGTATTAACGTACCGAAGTTGAGGATTGCGACTTTCCTACCTTTTCTTAGGGTTTTGGCTTTACCTATTTCTAGTAATTGCATATCGCCAGTGGCATCAATGCCAGTTCCTGCTCCTCGCGGATATCTTACCGCTGCAGGCTTATTTGCCTGGTGACCTGTATATAACATGTTACGACATTCAACTTCATCTGAAGGTGTCATTATGATCATGTTTGGAATGCAACGAAGAAAACTGATATCAAACGCACCTTGATGGGTTGGCCCATCTGCACCGACAAGCCCGGCGCGATCGATAGCAAATAAGACAGGTAACTCTTGAATAGCAACATCATGGATTAACTGATCATATGCTCGTTGTAAAAAGGTAGAGTAAATAGCGACGATGACATTTTTACCCTCTCGTGCCATTCCTGCTGCAAGTGTCACTGCATGCTGTTCGGCAATAGCAACATCAAAGTATTGCTTCGGGAAACGCTGAGAAAACTCCACCATACCTGAACCTTC
>JBLHOI010000245.1:0-3569 GCA_047621375.1 Glaciecola sp. | reverse complement strand
AGGCGCGCGTGAGATCGCATTACGGCCTCGTAAAATTGATACTCACCTAGCTTACCATCCGCCGAAATAGTCATTTCACAAACCAGACACAGTCTATCCACATCAGGATTGAGTGAGCATAAGCCGTTAGACAAAATTTCAGGCAACATTGGTATAACTTTTTCAGGAAAATAGACTGACGTAGCGCGATTTTGAGCTTCGCTATCCAATGCAGTTCCTGTTTTTACATACGAACTTACATCAGCAATCGCGACCCACAGTTGCCATGAACCATCATCATTGGGACGACAATATACCGCATCATCAAAATCTCTGGCATCTTCACCATCAATCGTCATTAGAGGTAATTGACGTAAATCAATACGGCCTTCTTTAGACTGCTCAGGAACTTCTTCAGCTAAACCTTCAACTTGTTTTAAGACGCCTTTGGGCCAGTGATGTGGAATATCAAAAGTGCGCAATGCCATTTCAATTTCCATACCTGGCGCCATGTGCTCGCCCAATATTTCTAATATTTTACCAATCGCATTGACTTTCCGACGCGGACGTTGTGTTATTTCAACGACAACGACATGGCCTTGCCTTGCACCATTTCGAGCTTCTGGTGGAATAATGATTTCATGAGAAATACGATTATCATCAGGAATGACGATCGAGATACCTTCTTCCATAAAGAAGCGACCTACAATAGCTTCTGTCCTTGGTTCTAACACTCTGTTGAGGCGAAACTCTGCTCGTCCTCGTCGATCAGCGCTACTACAAACACCTTCCACGATATCATCGTGCAATAAGGTTTGCATTTGGCCTTGATGGATAAATAAGTCTTTTTCAGTATCGGAGTGCTTTAAAAAACCGAAACCATCGCGATGGCCAATAACTCGGCCTCTGATAAGTGCTTCAGCTTTCTGTACTTCATATTTTTTATCGCGAGTAAAAGCGACTTGACCCTCACGCTCCATTGCACGTAGTCGTCGCTGTACACCAATTTTGGCATCTTCATCTTTAGCGTTGACAATAGTGCAGATTTCTAAAAAGGAGAGTGATTCTTTAGCGTTAGAAAGTGTTTCGAGTAGAAATTCACGGCTCGCTACCGGGTTTTCGTATTTTTCTTTTTCTCTTGAGTAATGCGGATCTTCTGACATTCATTCTTTTCGTTGTTAAATTCGAGGGTACTATACCAAGATTTTTGTTGCACGTCTGTGACAATTGCTACTGCTCATCAATTGAGCAATAAAGTAGACTCTTTTTGCTGTTGGCTAAACACAAAATATTACCGATTGTAACGCGCCTTAATTAATCATAGGTTTACGCGCATTTCTCACTGCCTTGGGATGCATCAGAGATTCAAGCTCTCTTATATATTTTGCTATGCGTTGATTAGTCCGACGATCATCAGTGACCGCGTTATACAACCAATGATACAGATCTTCAAAGTCGTATGGACTGCCATAGCCATTAATAAATAATTCAGCTAATTGTAATTGTGCTTTTAAACTCCCTAAAGCGGATGCTTCACGCAAATAGATAACAGCACGGTTTTTGTCTTCTTGCACTAACTTGCCAACTGAGTGATACCGGCCTAACTGCTCTAGCGCGGTTGCCAAGCCCTGTGCAGCAGCCGCTCTCATATAATATACGCCGCGCTCTGGTTCGGCATCTACACAAACTCCCCACGCAAGCATGTCGCCCCACAAAAATTGATATGCCGGCACTCTAAGTACCTCTGCTCTTGCTTCTATATCTTGAACTAGTTGGCAACGATCGGCCAAAATACGTTCTAGGTGAGTATTCTTATTAATCATTTTTATCAAGTCATCTTGGCTATAGATTTGCACTGCGTCTAACTGCTGAGCTTGGCTACTACCAACAAAAACGATAAAAAAACAAACAATAATAGAAAACTTGAACACATACACTCCTGACATTGCTAAATTTTGCCTACAGCTTAACTATCGGCAATACGACCAAAAAGTAAAAAATAATTTCATTGTGCGACTTAACCAGTGCGTATAGTTGTAAAGTAAAAACATCTTTATGAAAATAGCAAGAATGAATTATCAGCTTAGGTTATTTTTTGATAGACTCCGCGCAACGCGAGCCTTTTTAATAGTGAATAGTAGCAAGCCCAGCGTTTACGATTAATCGTCTCCATTTTGCTTCATTACTAATGGTTTCATCAAAAAATCAAATTCACTACAGGATACTGATTGCATATATTAATGGTGGTTATAAAAGAACAATATCTCATGATATGTAAAACGCGTAATCATGAACGTATAGTGCGTCTTGGATAATTTATACAAGCGACATTTGTGATACGCTGTGAGCCACAGACAAAGATAATAAATTGGCACGACTTTCTATCTTGTCAAACGAGTCGATTTGAAAAAAGTCCGTATGGACGATGAGATCGCACCGTTTGAAATAGCTAGACAAGATAAACGATACGTAAAATTAGTTAATAAAGGACTTTCATGAGAGTGATTAAGTGCAAGGTTGAGTCAATTGAAGCAAAAACTGCAATTGTGCATAAAGTAGTATTACTACCCGAGTTCCCGATCGAATTTATGGCGGGTCAATACCTTCAAGTAGTTATGGGTGAAAAAGACAAACGCCCGTTTTCCATTGCCAGTGCGCCAAGTAGCCCTAGTAAAATAGAACTTCATATTGGGGCGGACCCAGCTAATAAATATGCATTTGAAGTTCTAACGAAATGCAGAACTGAAGGTAGCTTAGTTGTTGAAGCCCCTTTAGGAAAAGCTTTTCTGAGAGAGTCGGACCTTCCAGCAATAATAGTTGCGGGCGGAACGGGTTATGCTTATGCAAAATCAATTGTTTTAGATTGCATTAAGAGCCAACCCAATAGAGAAGTAAAGTTGTATTGGGGAGCCAAAACAATTAACGATTTGTACGAGTACGCTGAACTGAAGGCAATGAGCCAAACACATCCTAATTTTAGTTTCTCCCCTGTTGTAGAGCAGCCAAATGATGATTGGCTTGGACATACTGGTTGGGTTCATAGAGCCGTAATGCGAGACATCACTGACTTTTCGGGTAAACAAGTGTATACCGCGGGCCGATTTGAAATGTCAGCTACAATAAGGGATGAGTTCTGCGCCACTGGACTCAGCACAACCGAATTATTTGGCGATGCTTATGCATTCATCTAATTCTTTTTAATAACAGGGCGAACACGCAGTGGTTTGCTCCGTTCATTATTTTATAAAGCCGTAATTTAAAGTTATTTTTAAGGACTATTTATGCGTAATTCATTTTATTGGTCAAAGAAACTGAGTCACACTTTAACTTGTAGCATTCTGGTTTTTTCGTCTTCATTGCTAGTTAGTAATAACATCGCGAATGCTCAACCAACACCACCTTCCCCCCTTAGCTACACGGATAGCGAGTTATTGCATGAAATAGCAAAGGATATATCGGCTGCCAGAATAGAACAGGATATTCGAACTTTAGTTAGTTTTGGTACTCGCCATACGCTCTCAGAAACTGAATCCGAAACTCGTGGTATTGGCGCCGCACGACGTTGGATTAAGGAAGAATTTGACAAAATA
>JBLHOI010000244.1:0-3658 GCA_047621375.1 Glaciecola sp. | reverse complement strand
AAAAACCCTTAACTGAGCTTTCTACTCATGATGAATTACAGTTTCAACTGGTACACCAAGTAGAAGAGCTCTGGATGAAGCACATTATTTTCACACTCATTGATGTAATGGAAAAATTACAATTAGCGCAATCCATACCTGTTCTTTCACAAATGAAGCGTGTTCATATGGTTCAGCGCTTAATGATCCAACAGTTAGATTTATTAGAGACCATGTCGCCCAAAGAGTATCAGGAAATCAGATTGCAGCTCGGCAATGGCAGTGGTCAGGAATCTCCGGGCTTTGTTACATTACTAAAAATGCCAAAGGATATCTGGCAAATTTTTGAAAAGCACTATTTACGAGACCGAAAACAGACGGTTCAAGACATTTATGACAAAAAATTCAATCACTGTGATGCGTATGCTGTGGCTGAAGCATTAATTGAGTTTGACGAATTAATGCAAAAATTTAGATGGGATCATATGTTTTTGATTCGACGCACAATCGGTATTAACTCTAACTCACTCAAAGGTCGCCCAGTAGAAATACTACAAAACGGCGCGCGTCAGCAATTCTTCCCTGAGCTTTGGGATGTTCGCAGTCAAATGAGCGATACCTGGGGGCAAAAATATGGCAACGTGCGCGACTCAATGAGTAAAAAAAAATAAAACAGCCCCGTATCATAATAGTAGCCAATAACGGAGCTCTTTAGGATGTTAAACCTAAGCTTTGATAGCGATTGTTTAGGTTGCATATGGTATTTAAAAGAAGGTGTAAACCAAGTTAACTGAAGTCTCAGTATCTAAATTATCACGAACACCTGTTACGTCAGAGTTGTGGTCAAGCTTGAGCGCTACTTTCATTGACAAACCACCAGCAATTTTTGCACTCACTGCACTTTCTGCACGAGATTTAGTATTATTAGACCCCACTTCTGTCGAAAAAGTTTGGGTGAATTTAGCCGTTTCTGAAAGGCTGTATCCGTAGGCAAAAGCACCACGCACTAGCACACCGTTTTCTGATTCTGTTGTAAGGTTGCCATCGATATCAATAACAAAACGGTCAGCAAATGAATAACCAGGACCGATACTGAATTCAAAGCTACTTGTGTCGTCTTTCCAAAGTTTTTGGTTCCAACCAACAGCTAATGTTGATTGGAAATCAAATTCACTAAAACGGTCATCTTCGTATGAAGCAAAGCCAAATAAACGGTGTTCAGGATTTTCTAACTTATAGTTACCTTGCGCAGAAGCAAACTTCTTATCAGCCGACGTTGTTTCAACGCCATCAACAGTGTCTTTCTTGTACAGTGCTTTAAATGTAAATTCATTGCTCCACATCTCAAGCTCTTGTTTCGCGTTTAATGCACCATTAGCTGAAGTGGTTTCAGTGTTGCCCGAGGTAAATATAAAGCCAAGCTCACCATCCATTGTAAATGTTGCTTCTTCTGCCTGTGTAGTAGACGCAAAAATACCTAAGGCAATAATTGCCGATATAGTTGACAGTTTCATAAATTTTCTCATATTGTATTTGAAGATGGCTAGAAACAGCGGATAGCATAGCCGTAAATAAAAACGGTAACGATGGTATCGTTTCTATTCAGTATAGCAAGCTAAAAAAATTGGTAAACTAAGGAAACGCTACTCTCTGTGCTTAGGTCTTCGTTTCTTTGCAGCGCCCCATCATTATAAATGATCACAAAGGACAATTTCATTGCCAAAGATTCAATAATACTCGCAGTTAGCGTTGTTTCAGAGCGAGACCGGTTTGTTTCCTGACCCGCTTCGGTGCTAACAAACTGTCTAAATCTTGCTGAGTCACTCAAGGTCAAACGATAATCGAGCGAGGCGCGCACTATAATTTCATTTAACACATTATACAATTTGGCAGCGTCTTCATCTACAACGTCTCTCTCCGAGTAAGCATACCCAGGACCAAGACTATATCTTAATTGACTATCTTTATTTTTCCAAGCATGTGCGCTCCAACCACCAGCAATAGCGCTTTGGTAGCGGAAGCCATTGAATCTATCTGTGTCATATTCTGCATAAATAAACAAACGATTATTTTTTGAAGGCAACCTATAGTCCAGCTGTGCATTCACTAAAAATCGTTGTGCGGTCACAATAGTGTCGGTACCCGTTTTATTTTGTTTATAAACGATTTCACTGTGGTAATTATTACTCCATCGACGCATTTCATGTTCTGAAGTAAGTGCGGCCTTAAAAGTGGTTGTATTGGTATTCCCGCTTGCGGCTAACATACCAAACTCACCACTGAGCGATAAACCTTCAGATTTTTGTTTTAGTTTCTTTTCTTTGAGATAAATTTTTTTCAAGATATCGTTGGACGCATTGGCCTGACAGAGAGGCAAAATGGGGAGCAGAAAACAAAGCCCTGCAACGGCGGTAAATTTAAGTATAGGCATGTGGTTGGTATAACTATGTAAAGTTTACAATTTTACGAGTTTATCAACTTCGCAATTTTGGAAGTTTCTAAGCGAGCATAACCCATGATCATATCATAATCTTCATTGTTCAAGCCAACTGTCTCTAGCGCTTCGAGGTTAATTTGTGGGAGATTTTCAATCCTAACATCAGGACCTTCAGATCCGCAGTCACAAATTGCCATTGCAACATAAAGAATACATTCATCTAAATTCATTTGTTTATTCTGCGGGTGCGACAAGGCTTTTAACGGTGCGACTAATGAACTCGGTAAATTCCATTCCTCAATAATGAGTCCACTGCATTCTGCGAAAGTAAACCTGAAGTATTTCATTTGTTTTGCCATCGGTGCAGTGATCTCGCGATCATTACAAAAATCTGTATAGGTCTGAGTGTGCTTGCTGGCAACAATCAACTCACTTAATCCTTGAAGAATACCCAAAACAAAAAAGCGATCGCTTCCACGTGTCTGCTTTTGTTGAGCAATGCTTTTGGCGATCACGCCACACATAACCGCTTTTTGCCAGTATTGTGCAAAGTCGATAACAGTTGAATTAAAGGCCTTAAAAGCAATATTAGCAGTTTCAGCAATAGAAATGTTATAGGCTGCTTCACCGCCAATGATATTTAGCGCTTTTTCAACCGTCTCGATTTGATTGGGGAATCTGAATAATGCGCTATTCGCTAATTTTAGCGTTTTCGCACTTAAAGAAGGGTCCACAGAAATTAATTGCGCAATATCATTTAAGTCTTTTCTTGAATCATCCAATGCAGCTCTAAGATTTACACACGTAGCTGGCAGCGTAAATGATTTTGACGCAAATTTAACAATCGGCTTAAGTGACATAGTTTCAGTCTTAGAGTAAGGGAAGATGTCAGTATACTTTATTAAAAAATTTGTAAGGTGGTGACAGTAATACGCTATACAAATAATCTATACCTTAAACAACTAGCTTTAACCTAAGTTAATGATGAGTAACTATTTAACATAATAATATTATACAATTAAAATAAATCCCCTTGTGTTTTAACCGTGCTTTGTTGCTTCGTATCCGTTTTTTTACGCAACCACGCCTGTTTGCGTCGGTTGCACGCTTTAACCACGATCCGTTTAGTTTGGTCATCTATCGTTAACCAGTGCAGTCTTTCTTCTCGGCTTCTGAAGCACCCGTTACAATAGCCGCGCGGACCTGATTGGCAAACACCAATGCATGGACTCGGGATAGCAA
>JBLHOI010000243.1:0-3675 GCA_047621375.1 Glaciecola sp. | reverse complement strand
TGACAACTGAGCTCAATAATCTCAGAACAATGCCAATTTTGGCATTGCGCGATGTGGTTGTATACCCGCATATGGTTATCCCGCTATTTGTAGGACGGGAAAAATCTATCCAATGTTTACAAGCAGCAATGGACAATGACAAGCAAATATTTTTAGTCGCACAAAAAGATGCTGGTATTGATGAGCCAGCCGTTGACGACATTTATACGGTTGGAACGGTTGCTACTATTCTGCAGTTACTTAAATTGCCTGACGGGACTGTTAAAGTGCTGGTGGAGGGGAATGTTCGTGGCCAAATTGAAAAGTATATTGATCTTGACCCATTCTTCACTGGCGAGATCCAGTCACTTACAGCGGAGACATTAGACGAGGCTGAGCAGGAGGTATTAATTCGGTCTGCTATTTCGCAATTTGAAGGTTATGTAAAACTTAACAAAAAAATTCCACCCGAAGTGCTAACGTCATTAAATGGTATCGAAGACGCTGCAAGGTTGGCTGACACCATGGCTGCTCATATGCCATTAAAATTGGCTGAGAAACAAAAAGTACTCGAAATGAATGCGATTGTAGAGCGTCTAGAGTACTTAATGGCACTCATGGAAGGTGAAATTGACTTACTGCAGGTTGAGAAAAAAATAAGAACTCGCGTTAAAAAGCAGATGGAAAAAAGTCAACGTGAGTATTATCTCAATGAGCAAATGAAAGCGATTCAAAAAGAGTTAGGTGAGATGGATGAAGCGCCTGATGAATTTGAGGTGCTAGCTAAAAAGATTATTGCAGCGAAAATGCCTACAGAAGCGAAAGAGAAGGCTGACGCTGAACTGAATAAATTGAAAATGATGTCTCCGATGTCTGCTGAGGCAACCGTCGTTAGAAGTTATATCGAGTGGTTGACATCCGTGCCTTGGTTCAAGCGTAGTGCGGTGAAAAAAGACCTAGCTAAAGCTGAAGAAATTTTGGATAACGACCACTACGGCCTAGAAAAAGTAAAAGAACGTATCCTCGAATATTTGGCTGTGCAACAACGCGTTAAAAAACTTAAAGGTCCGATTTTATGTTTGGTTGGCCCCCCTGGCGTGGGTAAAACTTCATTAGGCCAGTCTATTGCGAGAGCGACAGGCAGAGAATATGTCAGAATGGCTTTAGGTGGAATGCGGGATGAAGCTGAAATTCGAGGCCACCGCCGAACATATATTGGTTCATTGCCAGGTAAGTTAATTCAAAAGATGTCAAAGATTGGGGTTAAGAATCCATTGTTTTTGCTGGATGAGATCGACAAGATGTCATCTGATATGCGTGGAGACCCATCTTCAGCCTTGCTTGAAGTACTCGACCCTGAGCAAAATTCAACGTTTAGTGATCACTATCTAGAAGTCGATTATGATTTGTCTGATGTCATGTTTGTGGCTACTTCAAATAGTATGAATATTCCAGATCCTCTTTTAGACCGTATGGAAGTTATTCGTTTGTCTGGCTATACAGAAGACGAGAAATTAAACATTGCGGTTCGCCATTTAGTAAGCAAGCAAATTTCGCGCAATGGTTTGAAAGATAAAGAATTGGTAATAGAGGACTCTGCGATTATCGGCATTATCCGCTACTATACACGCGAAGCAGGTGTAAGAAATCTTGAAAGAGAAATATCAAAAATTTGTAGGAAAGCGGTAAAGCATATTTTATTGAATAAAGGCACTAAGAAAGTTGTCGTTAATCAAGACAACTTAAAAGAATACTTAGGTGTTCAACGCTGCGATTACGGCAAAGCTGACAAGAATAATCAAGTTGGTCAAGTAACTGGCTTAGCATGGACACAAGTAGGTGGAGACCTTCTTACAATAGAAGCCACCTCTGTACCCGGAAAAGGTAAGACCACATTTACCGGTTCATTGGGTGATGTTATGCAAGAGTCGATTAAAACAGCACTGACTGTTGTTCGCTCCAGGGCTGATAAGTTGCGGATTAACAATGACTTTCATGAAAAACGAGATATTCACGTTCACGTTCCCGAAGGCGCTACACCAAAAGATGGTCCAAGTGCCGGTATCGGTATGTGTACCGCATTAGTGTCATCATTAACAGGTAATCCGGTAAAATGTGATGTTGCAATGACGGGTGAAATCACATTAAGAGGTGAAGTTTTAGCCATTGGTGGTTTAAAGGAGAAGTTATTAGCGGCGCATCGAGGTGGCATAAAAACGGTCATAATACCTAAAGATAATGAGCGAGATTTAGAAGAAATACCTAAAAATGTGATTGGTGATCTCAATATTCACCCAGTTCAATGGATAGATGAAGTGCTGAATATTGCTTTAGAAAGGCCTGTTGACGCTGTAGAGTTTCCATCTTAACTCAGAATATGTACCTTTAAAATCGTCTACTGGTTGAAAAGTAGGCGATTTTTTCGTTAAATTTGCAAATATTCCTATTTTTTAAATATTAGGGCTTTTAAAGTCTGTAAGTTGTGCTACTTTATACCCGTACTCGCTTAATGCCTTGTCAGGAAAGGGATAGCAAGCGATTTACTAGAAAGTTTAAAATTGTTAGGTATATCTTGAAGTTCTACTTCAACCTTTTTATAACTTTTGGACAATATAATTTTGCATTAGGCAATATAATAAAAAAACAAAGGGGTCATATTGTGAACAAGTCTCAACTAATCGATACAATTGCTGCTAGCGCAGACATTTCTAAAGCTGCCGCGGGTCGTGCATTAGATGCTTTCACCGGTGCAGTTACTTCTGCTCTTAAAGATGGCGACCAAGTAGCGCTTGTTGGTTTTGGTACATTCTCAGTTCGTGAACGTGCTGCACGTAGCGGCCGTAATCCTCAAACTGGTGAGACTATCCAGATTGCTGCGGCTAAAGTGCCTTCATTCAAAGCTGGTAAAGCATTGAAAGATGCAGTTAACTAAGCATTTTTAGTTTTAGTTTGAAAAGGCGATGGCTATTCCATCGCCTTTTTTGTTTATATTGTGTAAAAAAACCTTAATAGTCGCGCAAGCGTTATTCAACAGGTATAATACCCAACCTAAAAGAGCGAATTAAGCGGCGCAATCACTCGTTTGGTTGCAACATAAAAATTAGTATGAAAAGGTTGTTTTAACTCATGTTAGAAAGAATTAGAGAGGGCTCTCAAGGTCCTTTAGCCATGACAATAGTTGGCTTGATAATTGTTAGTTTCGCGGTTACCGGTGTTGGAAGTTACTTAGGTTCTTCATCAACTCAGTCAGCAGCGACGGTAAACGGTGAAGAAATTACGTTAAATGAAGTTGAATCAGCATACCAAAATCAAAGAGCTAGAATGGAAGCTCAATTTGGTGAGTCGGTAGCAGCTGCATTTGCTAGCGAAACTTACTTAGAGAATTTTAAAACGCAGGTTCTAGATCAATTAATTTCAGATAAGCTGGTTGAACAACAAGCAACCGAAATTGGTTTGCGGGTTAGTACTGAGCAAATCAAACAGACCATTTTTGGTATTGATGCGTTTAAAATTGCAGGTCAGTTTGATAACGACACTTTTCAGTCTGTTATTGCGAGACAGAATTTCACTCCTGCGAGTTTTAGAGATTATCTGCGTATGCAAATGACCACTGAACAACTAAGCAATGTGATAAATGGGACCAGTTTCAGTCTGGATGACGAAGTATCTGCAGTTTTGCGTTTGCAAAAGCAAACA
>JBLHOI010000242.1:0-3784 GCA_047621375.1 Glaciecola sp. | reverse complement strand
TCGGTAACAAAGTTTAATTCCTCGCGCAGGTAATAGTTAATCGCGGGTGTAAATGAATGCAACCAAGATGTGAGTTCTGCGTTGTAATCAGGGCTGTCACCTGAACGCTTTCCATCTATGCCTAAATAGCGTGAATCAAGACGCCCAATAGTACGATTTTGGTCACGCAGTAACTCTTTCCAAAAATACTGAGTGCTTGGTGCTAAATTATTATCAAGAACGGCTTGCTTAGAAATACCAGAGTAATGCGCAACACGTTCAGCCATTTGTTCGCGTGCATCACCGTTTAACATAGCCCCTTTCGCTAATGCTGGTAGGTATTTATCGAGCGCAAAGGCTTCAACTTCTGGCAGCATTTCTTCTAAATCTTTAGCTTGTAACTCAGGGGATAAAACGCCGTGATACCAAGCTGCCGCGGCAAAATACGGTAATTGATTGGCCTGTTTTACAGGGCCGTCGCGGTCGAGGCCAATATCAGTAGGGGAGACTAAAATAACGCCGTTTAAATACATCCACTGGTTGTTCTGTAATTCGAGTGCGAGGCCTGAAACTCGAGTTGTACCATAACTTTCGCCAATTAAGTATTTAGGCGACTGCCAGCGGTTTTTGCGTGAGGTGAACGTGTTCATCCACTCCGCTAAGTATTTTATATCGGCATTAACACCAAAAAAACTTTCTTTTTGTTTATCGCGCGAGGGCATTTTGCCGTCTTCATCTGGCAATACGCGAGAAAATCCGGTATTCACAGGGTTAATGAATACAATGTCAGCAATATCCAAGATAGAATATGGGTTGTCCTGCACACCATAAGGCTGAATGGGGTAACCCTCATCACTTAAGTTAAGCACCTTTGGGCCTGTGTAAGCAATATGCATCCAAACTGATGCTGAACCTGGTCCGCCGTTAAACGAATAAACAATAGGTCTGGTTTCACGCTTATCAACATCTTGACGTTCGTAATAAGTGTAGAATAGTGAGGCAATAGGCAAGCCCTCATCATTCCAAACAGGTTGCGTACCAACACTGGCAGTATAAGAAATATTTTTTCCATTAATTTTTACGCTGTGCTTGGTAACCACTTCAGTGTCGACAGGTATTGTTCTTTTGTACGACTTAGCTGGCTCGTCTTGTGCACTCGCAGGGGCTATTGCCAATAACCAAGCAAATACAGATAAAGCAGTAATTGAAGCGAATGTCTTTCGCATAATAGGGGTCTCTAATTTGATAATGTACTTCAAGATTAACAAATAGTTACTTTGAAAAGCAAAGACTTATTCAACTATTATTGGTTCTGGGGAGAAGTTAAATATGTTGCTCAGCTCACAGCCAAAATGAGTCGTTGACAATTATCGTATTGAAAAGCTAACGTCATGTTCTCCCCTATCCTAAATGTTCTCTAAAATGCGTCTCGACAAATTTGTTTGTAAAAGTACAGAGCTAACTAAAAGCGAAGCAATCCATTATATTAGAGAAGGCCAGATTAGCGTTAATGATCAAATTGTCACGAATGAGGCAGCTCAAGTTCATGAAAATAATACGATAACGCTAAATGGCGTTAACTTAAACACTCGACCGTTTCGCTACATTCTCATGCACAAACCTGCAAACACCATTTGCTCAAATATTGATGAGTTCTATCCCTCAATCTTTAATTATTTGGATATTGAAAAGGTATCCGAGCTCCATATTGCTGGGCGATTGGACGCGGATACCACTGGAATGATTTTGATTACTGATGATGGCCGCTGGTCGTTTTCTCTTACTGCGCCATCTAGTCAATGTCCTAAAGTTTATCGTGTTAAGTTGTCCAAGGAGCTAAAAGCTAGCGTGGCTATTGCATTTAAAAAAGGCGTCAAATTGCAAGGCGAGCATCAATTGACATTACCCGCTACTTTGCAGCACATCACCTCAACAGAAGTGCTATTGACCATTACACAAGGTAAATTTCATCAAGTAAAACGAATGTTCGCTGCGGTCGGAAATCGGGTTGTTTCATTACATCGAGAAAAAATTGGAGACATCTGCCTCGACGTTGGAGTAGGGCAGTGGCGTTATTTAACCGAAGATGAAGTAAACTTAGCCTGTTTTCGCTTGCGCTGTGAAATTCTTTGACCCAATTTTTTATATTCAATGTGTTATTCGTAAGAAATTGTATAAATTAGTTGAATAAAAAAGTTGATAACTGGCATTCAATATTTCATACTTGCAAAATAAATAGGCAAGTTGGAATTGCGTATTACGATATTTTATGTTTTTTGTGCTATCCTTACATTTACAAAATTAATGTTAACGAAAACGCCCCCTAGTCCCCCGACAAAACCAAGACGAACCGGCCCCCTAAGACGGTCAGCAGAATGAACCAATGGCGTTAGCATCTACTACTCTCGATTTATAAAGCGAAATCATGACAAGAAAAATATTATCTTTGAAACTCAACAAAAAGAAAGACATCGAACAAGCGGACGCAGTGGTTGAGGATGTTCTTCATTCTGACCCACTAAAGCGTTTTTTAAATGGTGTAGCAGTTAATCCCTCCCAATGCATTCGTCTAGAAGTCGGTTCTCAGGAACCAACTATGCGAGCGATGGACTTGATTTCGCCAATAGGAAGGGGACAGAGAGGTTTGATCGTTGCTCCCCCCGGCTGCGGCAAAACGACGTTATTAAAACATCTTTGCCAGGCTGTTGGGACTGCCTATCCCGAGATAAAATTATACGCGTTACTTATTGATGAGCGCCCGGAAGAGGTAACTGATTTTAAGCGCAGCGTGCCAGCTGAAGTTCACGCATCATCAACGGATGAAAGCTATGAGCATCATGTGCGTGTGGCCAATGACCTCCTTCGTAAAGCACGTCAGCAAGCAGGTGAGGGCCATGATGTCATGATTGTTATCGATTCTCTAACCAGATTATCACGAGTTCATAATGCAGAGCGCAAGAGCAGCGGTCGTACCATGTCTGGTGGGCTTGATGCTAGAGCTTTGGAAATTCCGCGAAAACTGTTTGGCGCAGCGAGAAAGATAGAGAATGGCGGTTCGCTTACTATTCTGGCGACTATACTCGTCGATACAGGAAGCCGAATGGACCAAGTAATATTTGAGGAGTTCAAAGGCACGGGCAATATGGAAATTGTTTTATCAAAAGATATTGCGGATCAACGTATTTTCCCTGCGCTAGATATTCCAAAGAGCAGTACTCGTCGTGAGGAACTACTTCTCAATCCGAAAGATATGCAGAATGTCAGGCTTTTACGCCGTGCACTTAGCAGTGTTAAACCACTCGAAAGTGCCAAGAAATTGGTTGAGTTACTAGAAAAATACTCAACAAATGCTGAACTTCTGGATCATTATTTTCCAAAAACGTAAAAACGTAAAAACGTAAAAACGTAAAAACATTTGAGTTTATTACATCGATTTTAAAAAGAGTTAACGGCATCTTTTGTAACTTCGCTAATTATTAAAGAGTAGATTTTAAAAATTGTCATTGGTGTATAAATTACCTACGTTTTATTTGGCTAATTTAATAAACCAGATAAGATGGAAATAATCTAAAATAGTCGTATAGACCCTACAGCATAGCAATTTTCCATTCAGTCACTGATTAGCCAGTTTGAATTAGATTAACGGACTAGCCAAAGTGACAAGAACCATATTACTATCGGGGTTTAGCGAGTTTAATTCGTAGGGTAGTTGTTGTGGGTAAAAAAATTGTTATTGCTGGTGCTGGTATTGGTGGTTTGTGCGCAGCATTAGCGTTGGCTAAACGTAAATTTAAGGTCGCTGTTT
>JBLHOI010000241.1:0-3793 GCA_047621375.1 Glaciecola sp. | reverse complement strand
TGTAGTCGCAGCTTAAACGCCAGTACCGAGTTTTAGCTTTCTTCGTTTTAATGCTATCAAGCGATACGGCTTTCACCTATCATTCAGCTAATTTATTGCTTTTTAAAACTGCACCCTGGAGAGACTGGTTGAAAAACGAAAATTCGAAGTATCGACGTGACATGGGAATGCTTGGCGTGTTTTTTATTGTGGTTAATGGCCTGATTGGCGCAGGCATTTTCGGACTCCCCGAAGCGCTTCATGTTGCCGTTGGCACTTTTGCGCCATGGCTGTTATTGATTGGTGGAATGCTTGTCATGACCATCGTACTTTGCTTCGCTGAGCTTACCAAGCTCACCGATCGCTCGGGCGGGCCACAACGTTATGTAGGTGATGCGTTCGGCGCCTACCCGGGGTTTGTCATTGGCTGGACTTTCTTTGCAGCACGACTGATAAGCCAAGGAGCCAATGTGCTGGTGCTGGTAGCTTATGCGGCAGCTCTTTGGCCGATTGTTGGCGACGGAACTGCAAAAATTGTATTGATCATCTGCGTGTTGGGTGGACTTACCATTATCAACGTCATCGGCATAAAGAGGGTCGTCGCCTTACTCGGTGCCATGACGCTGTTTAAGCTATTGCCTCTATTGATACTGATGTTCATCGGCATTGGCGCAGCGTCAAATGATGGTGAAGTGGTGCTACCGCAGTTCAGTGCTGTTGAAGGAATTGCTTTGGCAGCGCTTTACGCCTTTGTGGGCTTTGAGAACGCAACTATTCCAGCAGGTGAAACAAAAGATCCCAAACGCGCCATGCCGCGCGCGTTGATGATTGGACTCGCCGTCGTTACGTTGATTTATTTTGGGTTGCAATGGGCATACAGCCACAGTGCAATAGCGGGAACAGGGCCCGAGGCGCCGCTAACTGCGTTAGCTGGCGAGTATAGTGGCGATATTGGCGCCTTGCTGGTCGCTGCGACCATCGTCGTGAGTGTACTTGCCAACCTCACCGCAAGTCTCACTTCAGCGAGTCGGATGCCTGCGGCACTAGCCGATGATGGGCTGCTACCTGCTTGGTTCGGTAAGGTATCGCGCTGGGGCACGCCTGCTAACTCGATTGTCTTTTTCGGAATTGGGTCAATCCTTTTCTCGTTATGGGATAATTTCTTAGCGCTTGCTGCGGTAAGCACACTGGCGCGATTGCTAGCCTATATTTTTTCGATCATTGCACTACCGACTCTGCGTCGACGTGCGGGCTACCCTGCATTCAATACAACTATTTTAATTACTGCACCCATTGCGCTGGCACTTAGCCTTTGGTTAGCAACACAGACCAATGTCACACAATGGCAGACCCTCGGTGGCTTTGCTCTGGTTGGCACGTTCCTCTTCTTTATTGCCCGAAGAAACAACGAATAAGTTGAGGTCAAGGTTACAGAAATACCTAGCAGGCTGGGGTGTACTGCCCTGGTTCATGGCGTTAATTGGTCTTATACTCACCGAATTCCCTCACCTTTATTAGGTAATGGTCGATATTGTCCTTAGTACAACTTTAAACCTGTTCTTAGAACGAAGACCTGTTACTTCCTTTTGCGTCCAATAATGACACTGATAAAAAGTGTCGGGTACTTGAGTACACCAATGAAAAAACAATTCGCTAAATTATCCATTATTATGTTGACGCTAATTTCAATGACACTGTCAGTTATCATTATATTAGTATTAGGTATTAGCAGCATCAATCAATCCTTCTCTACCCTACAGGCTACTCAACTATCTAACTTGACCACAAAGCTGATGTCCAGACTAGACGGTGTGGCGCATAACTTTGCAGTTGAAAGAGGCTTAAGCGCGGGCTTTTTAGGCGCACCAAATGATGCTCGCCGAAAAAAAGTTCAGGAGCAACGAGTTAAGGCAGATGAAGCTGTGACAAGCTTAGAGTCATTAATAGCCTCAGAGCAGGACTATCTTGATTTAGGCTTTGTTGAAAAACTGAGTTTATTAAAAGCTAAGTTAAAAGATCGTAAGCGTATTCGTCAACAAGTGGACCAAATTCAGAGCGATAATGCTTTCTTATATTATTCTCAAGTTAACCGATTGGCAATTGATGCCATGGGACTAATCCGCAGCTATAATAGTTTTCAAGACCAACAGGCTGGTATCACTATCGCTATTAACTTGTCATGGTTGAAAGAGCGAGCGGGACAGGTTAGAGGTAAAATCAACGGTATTTTGGCAAAGAACAATCTATCCGCATTCAATAAAGGCGACGTTAGATTTTATGTTGAGGAAATGAGTGCTAAGGAGCAGACCCTTTCAGTTTTATTTGCAGATGTTTCGTTAGTTGAGTTTGAGGAGCTGGTAAATTCAAAGAACGCCACTAATATTCGTAATACACACGACTTTATTATAAACAGTGGTGATGAATTCGATAGCGCAAATAGCCCTATCAAAAGCGAAGATTGGTTTGCAGTTGCAAGCTCGGAAATTGGCAAAATAAAACGAGTACTCGACAAACAATGGCAACAGAACCTCTTACTAGCTGACTCGAGTGAATCTACAGCAAGACTTTGGATTTATAATAAAATTATTGCCATCACCATGCTCCTAGGTACCTTAATTATAATTAACCTATATTTGGTGAGTTCGTTAAAAAATAATCTACGTTTATTAATTAATAAGCTACAACTCATGTCGAATGAGCATGACCTTACTATAGATTTCCAAATAAATTCAAAAGACGAATTGGGTGATATTTCTCGCTCTATTAGCAAAAGCATTGGCGGCTTGAGGGGGCTGATACTTTCTATGTCGGATGCTACTTCGAAAAACACAGAATTAAACGAAGTGTTTGAAACCTCTAGAAATATCGTTGTTGATGAGGCTATGGGCACACAGATGTTAGCTAACAGCATCGTTTCGGCAGTTGATGAAATGTCGAGTGTCAGCGCAGACATCGCTAGGACGGCTGTTAGTACAAAAGATGCAAGTGATGATTTAGCAACCCAGCTTAATGAATCTGTGCAGCTTAACAAAGCAAGTGAATTATCTATTTCCGCTGTGTCTGACAATATGGATGACATATCAGGAAAGGCGGCATCAACAAATCAACAGGTTGCCGACATATCACATATATTAGAGAGTATTAACAGTATCTCCGATCAAACTAACCTGTTGGCATTAAATGCAGCGATAGAGGCAGCCAGAGCCGGCGAACATGGTCGTGGTTTTGCTGTTGTGGCCGACGAAGTGAGAAATTTAGCCTCAAATAGCCAAAAAGCAACGGTGCAGATAGCTGATTTGTTGAAAAACCTTCAACAAGCAAGCACCCAAGTCGTGAACGCAGTTGATGATGGTAGAAATTCAATTTCTAATGCACTGTGCACCGTAAAAGAAGCAAAAATGTTATCGACTAAATTATTTGAATATGCGTCAAAAGTAGGCTTGCAAGCGAGTCAATTTGCAAGCGCTTCTGAACAACAAACTGTGACAGCCTTACAAATATCACAGCAAGCAAATCAAGTGTTAGATGCGGCAACCCGAGAGTTGAAAGCGATTGATGATATGACGAATATCTTTGGTAATATAGAGGCAAATGGCAAGGTACTAAGCGATTCAATAGCGGGATACAAATTATAACGATAATAGCTAAAACGCTATTTAATGAAGCCGTCCCAAAATATAGTCTGTACTTACAAGATTAGATACCATCGTTTTTGTAACCACATATAAGCAGGCAGTACCGAAGGGTTTACCAATGTTGCGATACCGGATGGCGAACGTCGGTAGACCGCTCGAAGTTGTTCTCTAGGCCTCTT
>JBLHOI010000240.1:0-3820 GCA_047621375.1 Glaciecola sp. | reverse complement strand
AGTGAACCTTAGGGTCGTATGCCCAACCTTGATTTGCTGCACCAATCCCGTGAGACTCAATATTGGCCTCATCCATGACATACAGCCCATATTTATCTGCCAAATAATAAATATAGGGATCGTGTGGGTAATGAGCCATACGCAAGGCATTAATATTGAAGGCCTTCATTAGTTCGACGTCTTTGCGCATCGACTCTCTGGTTATCACATGCGCAGTTACGGGGTCATGTTCGTGTCGGTTCACGCCTTTGAACAGCACCGCTTTTCCGTTAATCAGTATTTGACCATTTTTCAGCTCACTGCTGCGAAATCCAATATGCTGACCAACCCATTCTTGTTGCTCACCATTAGCATTAACTAAAGCTGTTTTTAGTTGATATAAATAAGGTGTTTCCGCACTCCAAACAGACGCATTAGGAACTAAGATTTGAGTTCCTACTTTACTAAAATTGTTTTTCTCAGTGCTTTTTATATTGAGGGATTTAGATGCGATTGTTACACTATTTTCGTCGAGCAATTGAATTGCTAATTTGTAGCCTTCAGCTGAATTTCTTGCTTGATTGTCAATAAGGGCCGTTAAATTTAAAACTCCAGTGCTGTAATTATCTGTCAGCGTGGTTTGCGCATGTAAATCAGCAATGCGCACCTTAGGAGCAGCGTACAAATACACATCACGTTCTATACCACTGACCCGCCACATATCCTGACACTCAAAATAAGAGCCCGTAGAGTAACGGTATACCTGCATAGCAATCGTGTTTTTTCCTTGCGTAATAAACTCAGTAATATCAAATTCAGCAGCTGTTTTTGAGTCTTCAGAATAGCCAACACTGTGACCGTTCACGTATAAATAAAACGCAGACTTTACTGCGCCTAAATGGAGAATAATTTGCTTTTCATCCCACGATTTATCGATATTAATTGTTTTACGATACGACCCCACTGGATTGTAAGTCAGCGGCAATTCAATTTGCTCGGTGTTGGGCTTTAAACAATAGTGGGAATGATAAAAAGGTGAGCCATATCCATTGACTTCCCAGTTGGCTGGAACGGCGAAGTCATCCCATTTGCTATCATCGTAATCAACACTCTCAAACCCTTGAGGGGTCCTACTGGGTGTATTCACCCACTTGAATTTCCAATTCCCATTTAATAATTGGTAGTTTTCCTGTTCCCAAGGTGTTTGACTAAAAATAGCTTGCTCGTTAGATGCTGAATAATAAAATGCGCGAGCAGGTAATTTATTAACCCTGAAAACACTCGGGTTTTGCCAATATTCTAAGCTAGACGTTCCCTTCTCCTCGCCCGTAGATGCAATTTGTGCATTTACATTTTGACTTATTAGTATAATTGCAGCCAAAAAAATAGAGACGCCTAGGAATAAAGCGTTAGTTTTGTGCATAGCGTTCACTTATCGTCATTGTTAAAGGTAAAAGGTTTACGTACCTAGTTAATATGTAGTAAATGACGAGTCTAAGACGCGCCATTTTTTTAAGCCAACCTACTTCTGTTGCCAGCGCAATCCGGTCGAAAACCGACTATCAAAACCCTTCCATGGTTCAGGTAGCTTGCCATCAACCTGCACTTGGTCTGAGCTTTCCGGCAGATTCAAGTAATCGCAGGTTTCAGTTTGTTTTTTGACATGACAATCCATCATCGCTAAAACAAAGTGTTTGTTAATGTCGTTTAACACGGCACTTGACCATGCAGGTTCGTAATAGTGTCCAAAATCGGTCTCACTACCCCAAGTTTCTTTTGGTGCAGGATGGGGAGCAATGTTATGCCGAGCATTGATCATAGTAAGTAAGTACGTACTAGGGGCTTGAGTTCTCTCATATAGTGACTGTATCCCCGCATAACCAGAAATATCATCAAGATTTCCTGATACGAATAATGTAGGTACTGGAATGTCGGCAAGACTTTTATCTGTAAATAAATCATTCTGACCACCCCATGCAGCAAACGTAATTGCCGCCTTCCACTTTTCGTCAACTTTTGGATTATCATACTGCCCTGCAGCACAGCTATTTAACACTTTTTGCACCAAGGGCAGCATATTTTCATCCTGGGTTGAGGTATACATTCCAGCTTGCTGTAGCGAGAAATTGTAACACCCGCCCACTGTATTTAATGCACCAAATGCCCCCATTGAATATCCAATTAAGCCAGCATTATTAGGATCAATAACGTCGCTTAAAAAGTGTTTTTCCTGAGTAATAAAATCCAAAGTAAACTGCTGATCGCGACTGCGGTTCATTAGCGTGCTCGGAAAACCATTGAACGGCGCATTCACTATATCAACATCTTCGTTTGTTGAATCGGTGTGATCAATCGCTACCACTACGTATCCGTGACTAGCTAAGTGCTCCCCAAGGTAAAACATAATTTGTCTGTAGCCGGTGTAACCATGTGATATTACCACTGACGGATACTTGGATTCAGACATTAACGGAGCAGCATCTCTCGCCGCATTGGCTTGAATACTGAATTTCTTGGCTAATCTGGTTTCGTTTTCATAAGAAGTTAAAGGAGTTCCTTCCTGATAATCAGCTGGATACCAAACTTCAATTTTGAGCGTTCTCGGCGTTGTTTGGTTTGTGAGTAAATCAACGTATTTTTCATTAGTAATATCTAATGTATGAACACCTACTTTATAGTCGCCGGGTGCAGCTAGTTGAGGTTGCATATCGGGATGGGTTTCAGGGTACAACTGTTGAGGCTGTATCTTTTTTGTTTCCGTGATTTGAGAATTTGCATCCAAAGTGACGGCAATATCGCCGACTTGATTACTTGGATTGCAACCACTAATTAATGAAAAAATGAGTAAACAAGACCAAATTAATAAAGCCGGTTTGCCCTTTTTAATGTTGTTTTTAGTGTTTTTTACATGCCTAATCATAGTGGTCACATTTTCCTTATTATTATGTTGAATGTGGCTCTTTTAGTTGTGCTTCTGCCGGTTATTATTCGCCTTCATATCTAAGGCCCCATTGACCACGTAAGATGTCCATTGTCTGCATTACTTGCAAACTTTCGTCATGCGGCAATATTGGGCTTTGCAACAATCCTTGTTGTATACAATCTTGCATATGTTGTATTTCAAAACTGAAATTTTCGTTGGAACTAAATGGGTAACTATGAGTTTGCGGTTCTTCTTCATCTTTGTGAACGGAGAAACCTTGAGCAGCAAAGAATTGAGGGATTCGTATATAGCCCTCAGAACCCGAAATTAGAGCGTCCCAGGGCGCTGATCGAGTATATCCCGACGATAAAGAAGCGATTCGTCCATCGCTATATTCAAATAAATAAAATGAACGTTCATCGACACCCGTCGTGTCCATTATCGCTGAACTTTGAATTTTATCAGGGGCTTCACCAAATACAATAGATGCGAATGTAATGGGATAAATGCCAAGGTCAAGCAATGCTCCACCCGCCAGTTTTTTATCGCGAAGTCGATGGCTTTCATCTAGCTTTCGATTAATATTAAAATCAGCACTGACACTCAAGATATCGCCTATAACATTATCTGAAAGCGCTTTTTGCAGCATACGAATAGCGGGTAAAAAACGAGTCCAAACTGCTTCCATCAGAAAGCACTTATTTGCTCGCGCCAGTGCGTATAGTTCTGCAGCTTGATGTGCGTTCAATGTAATGGGTTTTTCACACAAAACATGCTTATGATTTTGTAGACACAACTTAACAGACTCATAATGAAAGTTGTGTGTATTAGCAATATAAACGGCTTGAACATCATCGTCATTTACCAACGCTTCGTAACTGTTGTATACAGAGCGAATATCATGTTGAAACTTTTGAT
>JBLHOI010000239.1:0-3871 GCA_047621375.1 Glaciecola sp. | reverse complement strand
AGGCAGCAGTATTGCAGTCAAAGGCAAAGACGACGTCATGTACCCAGCCATAACTCAAGCTCGTAAAAAGTTGGATGCTGCACTTAAACATCGAAAAGGTCAGTTAAAAGGCGATTTACATGATAAGCCTACTGTGACCACACCAGAAATTGCGCATGAAATCATCCAGGATATGGACCTGACGTAACTTCTCCGTTATTTAACAGTAGCGCTCAAGTTAACGCTGATAACTTGAGCGCTACAACCAAGATAGCCTGCTGAATTTAACCTCTATTTTCATCTCACACAAAAGACAAACATTTATGAATAAAGTAGCTAAGTGGATCAGTATTACCTTTATAGCACTGGTGGCGTTAGCTGCAATCGGATGGTCATCAATAGGCTCCGACTGGCAAGCGCTTTTATCTGATCCACCGCAAGATACTAACCTTTTATTTTGGTCGCAGAGTCAGCGTGATGTAGGTTTTAAAATGATGGATAAGCTGCCGTTATTAGTTAAATCAAGTTCAATAAAACCGAGTGCAAACCCAAGAATATTGCCTGATGGCGAAAAACTCGAATTTAATGTCGACATGGATGCGTTTTTTGCCAAGCAGAGTCTATCCGGTGCGATAATTTTACATAAAGGCAATGTTCGCTATGAGCGATATGCCATTGGACATTCACCAGAGAAGCGTTGGACAAGTTTTTCGGTGGCGAAATCGCTGACCTCGAGTCTGGTTGGCATCGCCTTACAAGAGGGTCACATAAACAGTCTTAACGATAATGTTTCCGATTATATCGACGGCCTTAAGGGCTCTGCCTACGACAACGTAACAATAGTGCAATTACTCACAATGACATCAGGAGTACAGTGGAATGAAGATTATACAGATCCGCAGTCCGATGTAGCCAAATTTAATAATCATGTTGCCAACGACGGTTTACCTACCATTGTGAGTTACATGAGAAACTTACCTAGAGCATATCCCGCAGGCGAACAATGGCAGTACTCCACAGGGGAGACTAATCTTATTGGTATTTTAGTAGGTGAAGCAACTGGCCAAACAGTTGCGCAATATCTGACTGAAAAAATCTGGCAGCCGTTTGGTATGGAAAATCGAGCCAGTTGGTTATTAGGCTCAGACAGTTCTGAAATTTCTGGTTGCTGTATTCAGGCTAGTCTGCGTGATTTCGCCCGATATGGTCTTTTTGTGTTAGAAGATGGCAAGATAGATGGAACTACTATTTTACCAGAAGGTTGGTTTGAGATGGCCACACGCAAACAGGCTGACATTAGCAAACCTGGCGAAGGCTATGGTTATCAATGGTGGACGTTCGACGATGGTAGTTTTACTGCACGAGGCATTTTCGGACAAACCATCTTTATTGACCCGAGGAGACAACTGGTTGTTGCCTTCAATGGAAACTGGAAAAATGCCACCAACGGTGAACTAAATCGACAGCGTTTTGAATTTATAGACACCGTTCGGGCGACAGTTGATCAAGAGGGTTACAACATAGCCACACTGCCCTAACTTAATGCAAGTAAAACTATTGGATGCTCAGCACAGCATCAAACTCATTGTTTCTTTTAATACTCAATAAGGTCTCAAATGACACAATCAACTATTCTAATCGACGGTCTTTATTTTGGCGAAGCTCCGCGTTGGCATGACGGCCGGCTATGGTACAGTGATTTTTATGACAAGGCAGTCAAGTCAGTCGACCTGCTAGGTGCCACCAAATTAGAAGTGCAATTGGATGAACAGCCCTCAGGTCTTGGTTGGTTGCCAGATGGCCGCTTGCTGGTTGTGGGTATGCAATCGCTTACCGTAAAGCGACTTGAGAAAAGTGGATTGGTTGTACATGCTGATTTGTCAGAATACTCAACGCACCTATGCAACGATATGGTGGTCGATAAGCAAGGTAACGCTTATGTCGGTAACTTTGGTTTTAATCTTGACGAAGAAATGCAGGTCCGAGGGGCTGAAGGAGTGCTTGCTAATCACCCTAAAGCTAACATCGTGAAAGTAACACCGAATGGCGAAGTAAGTCTTGCAACAGCCAATATGAGCTTTCCCAATGGCGCGGTTATTACACCTGATGGCAAAACACTTATTGTCGCCGAAACTTTGGGTTTGTGTTTAACCGCATTCGACATTACTGAAAATTCAGAACTAACAAATCGAAGAGTGTGGGCCAACACTGGCTCCCGCGTACCCGATGGAATATGCATGAATGCTGATGGTAATATATGGATCGCTAACGCAGTAAGCAATGAGTGCGCGCTTCTTGCCCAAGGCGGTGAAGTAATAGAGATAGTCAATACCAGTCAAAATTGTTATGCATGCATGTTGGGCGGAAATGATGATAAAACGTTGTTTATGCTTACTGCGCAGAGCTCACACGCGGCCATCGCCGGCGCCAGCAGAGCTGGGAAGATTGAAATGGCGAAAGTATAATCGCCATAGCGCATTTAGGATATTAATTTCACCCACAACACTTCTTGTATTTTTTACCACTGCCGCAACTGCAAGGTTCGTTGCGAGCAGGGACCTTAACAACGCTAACTGCCTCTTTTTTATTAAGGAGAGCGGTTAGCTCAAAGATAGATTCAACTGCACCGTCGCTACTATCAATATTTACGTTAGCAAATAACTCGGCATCAGCAACCAAACTTTCCACTTCTTGCTTTCGCGCTTCACTGGTGACTACAAGCGTTAAAGGATATTTTTTACTACCGGATATGCGACTAGCATTCCTTTCATAACCGAATTTGAGGTTGCTCTGACGCGCATCTTGGCGGCCTTGGAAAAAGAATTTATCTGACATGTATGATCCAAATCTCTATAAAACGTAAACGGTAACCATCAATTTGATAGTCACTACCAATAAAGCTAAGTGTACCTCGTCCTATAGGATCAGCCTACTATTAAGCTGTTATGCTAGTGTAATTATTCGATACGTAAGGCAAAGTTAATAACAACTCTGGTTTCGGTATCAGTTTGGACCGTTCCATGATGTGGTACATTTTTGAATACGATGAGTTGATTTTCTTTGGATTGGATCTCTTGTTCACCAACGACTGTTTTACCATTGCAACTATTAACATGAAACACAGCGATCCGAAATTTATCTGACACGCCAGAGTCTAGTGGGATATCGACATGTGTTGGATGAATTATTTCATGGCCTTGATTGGTGTATAAAACAGCACGAATTCGGCTCACACCTATGAATTTCACCTTGTCTTGCATAGGAAGAAGCATACCTCTGACGGGTTCAAACAGACTTGGGTTTATTACCTTGCCATCCTCCATGAAGGTATGTCCAAACATGAAATGTTTTTCAGATGAAACAACGCGATCAGAATAATACCAAGGCATCATGTTCGTCATTAGCAAGCGCTTGAGGTCGTTGAAATGTGCTTGTGGTAAGAAATTTTGAAAAACGTCAGTCATCGTTTAGCTATCTATTATTTAGTTTTCTTATGTACCTAGCGTAGCAATTACTTGTTATTGTTGGCAAGGGCCCGTTGAAAAACAAATAGACATCATTAACTTTGTGGTCTTCACGCTGTGCCTCAATTTCAACTAACAATTCTGTGACTATCAAATCGGGATTAACTGTAGCAATGATATCCGCTTCGCGTCCGTTAGATATTTTATAATTAATTGATTATAAAACGTAAATTTGCTATTTTTACATCCATCAAAAAGGAATTGCGAGCTAGCCACTGCGTTAGACGTCGCCAACAATAAACGGAATATAGATAATGCTCAAAGTCATTAGTTTTTTGTTTTTTATCACCTCATTCGGTGTCCTGTCTGCAGAAATGCCCGTTGAAAACTTTGTCAAGCACGGCGATTACTTGGACATGGAATTATCA
>JBLHOI010000238.1:0-3875 GCA_047621375.1 Glaciecola sp. | reverse complement strand
CCGAAGCCCAAGCCCCAGAACGTTTACCTTGTCTAGCGAAGGGGTCGAGATACCATAGGCCGATATGTTCGCCGCTGGTCTTGTCGGTTACATCCCACACTTTCACATCTGCATTAAATACGGGCACCTTGCCCTCTGCAACGGGAGCAAAATCAAAGTTGAATAATTCACCTGCAACAAAAAACATTGCTTCACGCAATTTACCAAGCTGTAAATATTGTTTTACTTCATCAGAATCCAGTGCGTATTTGTCTTTACGTACTTTTTCTGCATAAAAACGATAATCCCAAGGCTCTATAGAAATACTAGCACCCTCAGCGTCGGCTATCGCTTGCATGTCAGTTACTTCCTCTTTGACCCGAGCAATAGCTGCTGGCCAGACTTTTTCCATTAAGTCCATTGCACGTTCGGGTGTTTTTGCCATGCGATCTTCCAAGCGCCACTGCGCATAATTGTCATAACCTAACAAGGTAATGCGCTCATGACGTAATGTAAGAATTTTTTTGACTAGTTCATTGTTATCAAACTCATCGCCATTGTCGCCGCGACTGTAGTAGGTATTCCACACCTTTTCACGCAGTGCTCTATCTTCAGAATAGGTTAGGAAAGGATCCATTGAAGAACGAGTGTTAGTAATTGCATACTTACCTTTATTATCACGTATGTCAGCCATTCCAGCAGCAGCACTAACAAACGATTCCGGTAGTCCGGCGAGTTGTTCTTGGTTTAAATACAGAACATAATTTTCTTCATCCGCAAGGATATTATTTGAAAACTGAGTATGCAATGACGCGAGTTCTTGGTTGATATCCGCATAACGCTTTTTATCTTCATCATTCAATGTTGCGCCATTTCGCGTAAAACCATTATACGTCATCCAAGTGACACGCTGCTCTTCAGTGGTGAGCGTTTTCAATTCGTCACTTTTATAAACAGCTTGAACACGCTCGAAAAGGCTTTTGTTTTGCGTTATCTTTGAAGAGAAAGCGGAAATCACAGGTGCCATTTCCTGCTGTATTTTTCTAAACTCGGGAGTAGAGTTGTTCGAGCCCCATATACTGTAATAAGTAAAAACTCGGCTTAAGGCACTGCCTGCGCGCTCCATTTCGACGATTGTGTTTGCAAAAGTAGGCCGCTCTGGGTTTGCCGTTATTTTATCAATTTCAGCTAAATTGAGTTCCATCCCTTTCTCTAGTGCCGGTTTTAAATCGGCCAACGACATTCTATCAAAGGCGGGAACACCGTTATATGGTCCGCTGAATTCCGCCAGAAGTGCATTATCCATACCTTGTGTTGCTGCAGCTTCAGACACCCCGGTTTCGAATTCGCTAGGTTTGTCTGAGCAAGCAACTATCGATAGTGCAATAGCCACGGCAGAAAGCGTTAATAGCGCTTTTTTCATATCGTTTTCCTTTTGGTTATTATTATTATAATTAATTTTTAGTCGGTTTAGACTTTTTATCTCAGTATAATTCTGCGTGCAATATTAGGCACTCATTATACAATTGGCAAGTTCAACCTATATACTTTTGGTTAACGTTGTTGCAAAACGACATTTAACATGACTTGACCATTGCAGTAATTACTAAGGTAATCTAAGCTGAAACGAGCGGGGGCTTAGCATTTAAATGCAATGATTTTTCATTCATAGCAGCTCTGTATTTATATCAACCCTGTATTCACAAACACATACTCGTTACTCATCATATTCACGTAAGAAATAAAGGAAATCAAATGAAAATTTTAAGCATTACTTTTTCTCTATCTTGTCTTCTGTTAGTTACCTCTTGTGCGACTTACGACCCATATACTGGAGACCAAGAAGTAAGTAAAGCAGGCAAAGGCGCAGGCATAGGAGCGGGTGTCGCTGCGGTTGTGGCTTATCTAGCAAATAAAGACAAGGATGCCGGAAAACGTAATGAAAGAATACTCAAAGCAGCTGCGGGAGGAGCGGTAGTTGGAGGCAGCATTGGCTATTATATGGATGTACAAGAAGCCAAACTAAGAGAGCAGTTACGAGGGTCTGGCGTAAGTGTTGAACGTGAGGGCGATAATATTAACCTCATCATGCCTGGCAATATTACCTTCGCTTCTGGCAACGCTAGTATCGCGCAAGGTTTTTTGCCTGTTTTAGATTCAGTCGTTTTGGTATTGACTGAGTTTAATAAATCGTTAGTCGTTGTTAGTGGACATACAGATAACACGGGTTCTGATCTGTTAAATCAAAACTTATCGGAAAAACGTGCACAATCAGTATCTGATTATTTTTACAGTAACGGTATTATTAGAGATAGGTTAGACGTTATTGGATTTGGTGAAACTCAACCGATAGCGAGTAATGGAACTGAACAGGGTAAAAAGCAAAATAGACGGGTTGAAATTTCGCTGATCCCAATCACTCAGCCTTGATCTACTTAACTTCCCGAAAATTACACAACAACGTCGAGATATAGCATCGCGGTTGTTGTGTGATAAACGTCAACGACTTAGCTAACAATATTACCGGCTACACTGATAACTGATAAACACAAATATTGACTGCACTGGCTAAGTTGAGTGAGTCAATTGTGCCGCTTCCTGGGATTGTAAAAGCATCGGCATCAAAAGCTGATAACGCCTCCCGCGGGACGCCTCTCGCCTCATTCCCAAATAGGTAGCAATCATAATTAGCAAAACCTTGCGTATTTACACAACGGCCATGTAAATCTAAATAAGCGAATTTTTTGAAACGTGTTGCTAAAGTGCTTAACTCTACCTCTAGTTCAACCGGTACATGGAAAATAGCACCCATACTGGCACGGACGACTTTAGAGTTGAACGGATCAACGCTGTTAGGGCTGAGCAATAATCGGAAATTACCAAACCAAGCAAGGCTTCTTAAAATAGTACCTAAATTACCGGGGTCCTGCACTTCATGCAGATAAATACACCGCTGTTGTTGTTCTGAAATTGTCTGTTCGTCTATTATTTCGTTATTAGAAGGCAGCGGCACGCATGCAATGATCCCTTGTGGCGTTTTGGTATCGCTCAGCTGCACCATTTGTTTATTGTTAATCGTCACTATCGTAAATTTTGTATTTAACTGACTTGCCCAATCTTGATATTCTTCGGTGACATAAAGGGTTACATCGTTCAAACGAGCCTGATTTTTAATATCTCCGGACAACTCTATTTTGCGTAATTCAGCTTTTTGTAATTCAAGGACAAGATGCTCGCCCTCTACTAAATAATAACCTAGTTGTGCGCGGTACTTTTTTTGATGTAGCTTTTTAACATCATCTAATTTCATATAACGTTGCCTTCAGGGTATCGTTGTTGTTCTGCAAAGAGCAAAACTAATACAACAATACCTCACTGTTTTTAATTGTAGCGGTTTGAATAATTTAAGTCAGGTAGAAAGAGGTCGATGTTTCCTAATTCGAGATAATTCGAAATAAAAAACCAGATAAAACCACAAGGAATTTGCAAATCTTTTTTGCAAGCTTACAATAAGTGCCGTTTAAGCGATACAAATAGTATATTCACTCTATGGCCCGATCAAAAACCAGTAAACAATGGATGGACGAACACGTCAATGATCCGTACGTAAAGAAAGCGAAAATCGATGGTTATCGCTCTCGTGCCAGCTACAAAATCATTGAAATTAACGAAAAAGATAAGCTAATTCGACCAGGTAATATAGTCATGGATTTAGGCTCTGCACCGGGCGGTTGGTCACAAGTTGTGGCTAAATTAGTCGGTGAATCAGGTCGGGTTATTGCTTCTGATATTTTGCCCATGGATGGTATATTGGGCGTTTCATTTGTTCAAGGTGATTTCACTGAAGCTGCGGTGTATGATCACATTTTAAGTATGTTAAACGGTGATAAGGTAGA
>JBLHOI010000237.1:0-3977 GCA_047621375.1 Glaciecola sp. | reverse complement strand
CCCCATATTTTTTATTTTTTTGGTAAACCTAAGTGACCAAACACCGACGACATTTTACGTTTTATTTCGCAGCATCATAGTAAAACTAAAAATCACTACAACCCTATGAATTCATTTAACCTTTTAATCGCTCTTGATAAGGAGGCCAACCCAATGCTTTCCCCGCTAAAACGTGCAAATGAATATGATAAACTGTTTGCCCACCATCTCGATTACAGTTCATCACGGTTCGAAATCCTTGCTGAGCAACACCCAAATCTTTGGCGATATTTGCAGCAACTCGATGCATGTATCCAACGAGCGCTTCATCTTCAGCTGTAATATCGTTAGCAGTAGCAATTGGTTTTTTAGGAATGACTAAAAAGTGCACAGGCGCTTGTGGATTAATATCCTTAAACGCGAGAACCCTATCGTCTTCAAACAGTATGTCGGCTGGGATCTCTTTATTAATAATTTTGGTGAATATCGTATCACTCATACTAACAGTCCTTTTGGTAAACGATAGACTAGTTTACGTATATAAATTAGCCTAAAACAATGTATAACAATACGAAACCTAAAACCAACCGATAAATAACAAACGGCAACATACCTATTCTTGAAATCCAATTTAAAAATAAAAATATACACAAATAAGCAGCAACAAAAGAGAACACTGCCCCGTACAACAATTCATTCCAATTGACTTTAGCTACGTTTGCTAGTAAGTCCAATACCGAAAACAAGCCAGCACCCAAAATGATCGGTATAGATAATAAAAATGAAAATTTTGCTGTACTTGCACGATCGAGTCCAAGCATTAGCCCAGCAGTCATCGTAATGCCCGAACGCGACGTACCCGGAATAATAGCGATAGCTTGAGCCAAGCCAATAATAACAGCTTCTTTCAAACCAATTTTCTCGATTGTTTTTGTCTGTTTTGCCGTTATGTCTGCATACCAGAGTAATAAACCAAAGACGATAGTCGTAATCGCGATGACCATAGCTGTTCGTAAATTATCGGCAACAAAGTCTTTCATTAAATAGCCAAAAATAACGCCTGGAATAGTAGAAATAATTATCCACCAGCCTAACTTGCTTTCGGCCGTTTGCTGACGACTTAATCCATATGAAAACCAGGCAACCGTCAGCTTAGCGATATCATTTCTTAAATAAATAATCACGGCCATCAAGCTACCCACGTGCACGGCAACATCAAACGCTAACCCCTGTTCTCGCCATCCTAAAATTTCCGCTGGCAAAATTAGATGAGCTGAACTAGAAATAGGTAAAAACTCCGTTAATCCCTGAATAATTGCAAGTATGATTATTTCAAAAAATGTCATGTCAGGGGGTTACTCCAAGAATAGTCTGCAACCCACAAGTTTTGTTTTTGCTTGTCGTATTGTTGCCATAAGGTCTGATAGTTTTTTTTCACCACAGGGTGAACATGCAGTGGTACTAAATCAGCTAGCGGCCTCAAAACGAATGCATTATAAAGGATTTCATCACGCGGTAATATGATAGGCTTATTTATGACATGTTCATCAAAGATTAATAAATCGAGGTCAAGTGTTCGTGGTACAAATTTTTGTATACCTCGAATTCGACCATTTTCATCTTCAATTTTTTTTAATATTTCACATACATTTTCAACACTGGCATCAGTTTCAGCTGACACAACTAAATTAAAAAAAGTATCCCCTTTAAAACCGACAGACTCACTTTCATAAACAGGTGAGAGCCGCACATTGTCAAAAGCTTCAGCGATCCCATTCAGCCCTGCGTCGGTGTTAGCCGCTTTGTCAATGTTAGAACCCACACTTATCAATATGAAATGGGACACTAACTACGCTCTCTGGTCATGCAAATAGCCACATTAACTGCTTCTTTAAGAATATCTGGCTTGTTAACGGTAAGAGTAACTTTTTGAGGATTGAACTCGGCAAAAATCATATCGAGCATTTCTTTCGCCAAAGCTTCGAGTAAAAAGTAAGATGATCCGCCAGCAAGCTCAGCTAAGCGCTGCGCAACCTTTCCGTAATCGATAGTATTTTTGACGTCATCGGTACTAGCTGCCAAGCTTAGGTCAGTGACCATATCGACATCCAATATCAATCTTTGCTTCGCATGCCTTTCGAAATCAAAAACACCAATAAGTGCGTGGACGGTTAGGCCCTGTATTTTAACTAAATCCATGACAATAACTCAATCGGCTAGCGATTTTTTTAACCTTCTAGTAATCTATAAGTAAGTGTAACCGCAACATGGGGACCAAGTACATGATTTCATTCACGCTGCTTATGATTTTTGCGGCATACACGTTAGGTTCAGTTTCCAGCGCTATCCTTGTTTGCTATCTTATTGGCAAGGGTGACCCGCGAACACAGGGCTCAGGAAATCCAGGTGCAACCAACGTTTTGCGAATTGCAGGACCTCTCGCTGCCGGCATAGTTTTAGCGTTTGATGCACTGAAAGGTACGGTAAGTGTTTATGTCGCATTCTTACTAGGCGTTGACGCAATATCGATAGGTGCTGTTGCTATTGCGGCCTGTCTTGGCCACATGTATCCAATATTTTTCAAATTTAAAGGCGGTAAAGGCGTAGCAACTGCGCTAGGTTGTCTAATTGCATTAGGGTTTTATTTGGCCGGTTTGCTACTCGGAACGTGGATACTCGTGGTCATAGTGACTGGTTACTCATCGGTCGCTGCACTCGTTACGGTGACGCTTGCTCCTATCTACACTTTATTTTTTAAACCGGAATATATATATTCTGTGCTCATGCTATCAGTCCTAATCATTTGGCAGCATCGTAAAAATGTAGCACGCCTATTGAATGGTAAAGAAAGCAAAATTTGGAAAAAAGGCAATGCAAACGAATAAGACCGGTCATCGCTAGCACTCGCAGCAACGTCACTCTATAGGGGCTCATAGGATAACGCTAATCTCGCATTAAAGCCTTAGCTAAAGACCTATCTAAACCAAATTTCAACCTTGCCTATCAACGCTCATATAGCACGCAGAGAATCCAGTGGCCATCTCGGCATAGCTTTTGTATCCAATCCCTCAGACTCACCTGCCAACAAACGTTGTGCTCCCGCAAAAGCAATCATTGCGCCATTATCAGTGCAGTATTCAAAAGCAGGATAATAAACGTCAATCCCTTTGCGTCGTTTTAAGTCTTGTAACGTGGCTCTGAGTTGTTTGTTTGCGCTTACTCCGCCAGCAATCACAAGACGTTTTTGATTCATTTGCTTTAATGCACGCTGGCACTTGATTAGCAAAGTATCAACGACTGCATCTTGAAATGCATATGCAATATTCGCTTTTGTCTGCTCACTACCATCACAGTCTCGAATTGTATTTGCGGCGAACGTTTTTAATCCACTAAAGCTCATATCTAAGCCTGGACGATCAGTCATTGGCCTTGGAAATTTATAGTGACCTGCTTCACCTTTTTCTGCCAGCTTAGCCAACAAGGGACCACCAGGATAATCGAGCCCCAAGAGTTTTGCCGTTTTATCAAATGCCTCACCCGCAGCATCATCTAACGACTCACCAAGAACGGTATATTGACCAATGCCTTGAACATCGACGATCATGCTATGCCCACCTGATACCAACAATGCAATAAATGGGAATGGTGGAGGATTATCATCCAACATTGGTGCCAGTAAGTGTCCTTCCATATGATGCACTCCTACGGCAGGCACGCCCCAAGCGTAAGCTAGGCTGCGTCCCACTGAAGAACCTACCAGTAATGCACCAACTAAACCTGGCCCGCGGGTAAATGCAACACCATCGATTTCATTCGGACGGAGTCCAGCGTTGACGATAGTGCGTTTGATTAAAGGGACTATCTTGCGAACATGATCACGCGATGCGAGTTCAGGCACGACACCACCGTAATCGGCATGCAATTTAACTTGGCTGTATAGTTCATGGGATAACAAGCCATGGTCAGTGTCGTAGATTGCGACACCTGTTTCGTCACAG
>JBLHOI010000236.1:0-3982 GCA_047621375.1 Glaciecola sp. | reverse complement strand
TTGTTTAGGTCGAGCGCACAGTTTAATGCAGTTTGACCACCCATTGTAGGCAATACCGCGTCAGGTCGTTCTTTTGCGATAATGTTGCGCACAACTTCCCAGTGAATAGGCTCGATGTACGTCGCATCTGCCATGTCAGGGTCTGTCATAATGGTAGCTGGGTTAGAGTTAACAAGAATAACTCGGTAACCTTCTTCACGTAATGCTTTACAAGCTTGCGCTCCAGAATAATCAAACTCACAAGCTTGACCGATCACGATAGGTCCAGCACCAAGAATTAAGATACTCTTGAGGTCGGTACGTTTTGGCATAGTCTAATTTCCTACTATTAAGCTTGTTTTTGAGATTGAACTATTTGTTCAATAAATTTGTCGAATAAAGGCGCTGCATCATGCGGACCCGGGCTTGCTTCAGGATGACCTTGGAAGCTAAACGCAGGTTTATCTTTACGCTCTATGCCCTGCAACGACTTATCGAATAAAGATACATGAGTCACGTTGAGATTATCTGGTAGCGACGATTCATCCACTGCAAAACCATGGTTTTGACTCGTAATCATAACGACTCCGCGGGCTAAATCTTTCACTGGATGATTTGCGCCGTGATGTCCAAATTTCATCTTTTGTGTTTTTGCACCACTCGCTATTGCAAGTAATTGGTGACCCAAACAAATACCAAAAATTGGAATAGATTTATCTAAAAATACTTTGATAGCTTCAATTGCATAAGTGCAAGGTTCAGGGTCGCCCGGGCCATTCGATAAAAAAATACCATCTGGATTTAGTGCTAACACGTCTTTCGCGGAGGTTTGCGCTGGAACCAAGGTAAGTTTGCAACCACGGTCTACCAACATTCTCAGAATATTATTTTTAGCGCCAAAATCATAAGCAACAACGTGATAAGGCAGATTTTGCTGGTTAATGGCATAACCCTTACCAAGTTCCCATGAGCCGTCAGTCCATGTCGTGTGTTCTGCTCTGGATACCACTTTTGCTAGATCCATTCCTTTTAATCCAGGAAATGCTTTTGCTGCAGCCAACGCTTGCTCTTGAGTTAGAGCACCGGCAGTTACAATACAACCACGTTGAGCTCCTTTGTCACGCAAAATGCGCGTCAAACGTCGCGTATCGATATCAGCTATTGCAACGATATTATTAGCCTGGAGGTAATCAGAAAGGGATTGCTCGCTGCGGAAACTACTAGCGACGAGAGGAAGATCTCGAATTATTAGGCCTTTAGCCCAAATTCTATTGGATTCAACATCTTCGGAATTAACTCCGGTGTTACCAATATGAGGATATGTAAGTGTTATTATTTGTTCAGCGTATGATGGGTCGGTAAGAATCTCTTGATAACCGGTCATTGATGTATTGAATACAACCTCACCAACACTATGACCCGCACAACCTATAGCTGTACCGTTGAAAACAGAACCATCTTCTAGCACTAAAAGAGCAGAAATAGCCAAGTCAACCTCCTAAAATTAAAGGTAACAAGGGAAATAACAGCGAAACGCTAATATTTCCGAAAAATACGTCAAAAGCGGCAAAAAATAGCTTTTTCAGTAGCTTCTTCGCGAATCGTCACATTTTCAATACATGAGCGCCAGCTCAATCATATGGCTTTTCTTGCCAAAGATTTATGCTTGCGCCTAGAGCGAAATTGCAATTTTGTGGCAAATTCCGCTGATTATATATTAATGCTTAAAAATGATCTATTTTTTTCTTAGAATAAACATGAAATATGGAAAAACAAACGCTAGCGTTAATATTGACTACGAAAGCATCAAAAAATACAAATATCAATTTTGATATTTGTATTTTTTGATGCTTTCGTGACATAACCGTTAAATTTAATTTATTGTAAATTCAACACTTGTTGCATGCTATACAGACCTGCCGGCTTATTCTTAAGCCAAATAGCAGCCGTTAATGCACCATTCGCAAATGTTAAGCGACTGGATGCTTTGTGGGTTAATTCTATTCTTTCACCTATCGTAGCAAATATGGCGGTATGTTCGCCAACTATATCGCCCGCCCGGATCGTACAGAAACCGATGCTTTGTTGATCGCGCTCACCCATGTCACCTTGCCTTCCGTAAACTGCACATTTCGACAGATCACGGCCTAATTCATCTGCAATAGCCTCACCGATAGCGACAGCAGTTCCGGACGGTGCGTCTTTTTTATAGCGATGGTGTGCCTCTACTATTTCAATATCAGCATCTTGACCCATTACCGCACTTGTTTGTCTGACTAAACTAAGCAATAAATTGACGCCAACGCTGTAATTGGCAGCAAACACTATCGGAATTGATTTCGCTGCTTTGTCAATCATTCGCAACTCGAGAGCGGAAAGCCCCGTAGTACCTATAACGATTGCCTTATTATTGCTGAGACACCAGTCAAGATTGGATTGCAAGGCCTGGGGCAAAGTAAAGTCAATAATAACGTCAGCAATACCTGTGGGTTTTTGCTGAGTATCGCAAACCTTAATGTACTGTTTAGCAACGCCTGCCAGCTCACCTGCATCGATACCAATTAATGAAGAACCGCTTCGCACGCTAGCAAATCCAAGCGATACGTCGGTATGCTGATAACATGCATCAATTAACACTCGCCCCATGCGGCCGTTCGCGCCCAAAACACCTATTTTAGTCATATAAACTCTATCTTTTTTACGTTTATGATATATTGCCCGAATAAGAGAAAAAGCTAAAGCTTGATTTAAATTTATAATAACTTTGGAACCATTTTCTTTGAGTTATCATCATTAACACTGGTTTAAATGAGCCGAAACTAAGAGACGCCCTAAAGTGCGGTTATTTAGCTCATTTGCATCTTGAAATATGGAACATGCATGCAACAATTATATATCTGGGATTTCCCTACTCGTCTTTTTCATTGGTTGTTGGTCGTTGCCATTACGTCGCAATACATCACCGCGGAACTAATTGATGATGCTATTCAGTGGCATTTTTATGGCGGTTACTTTATTTTAGGACTTCTAATCTTTAGATTACTTTGGGGTATTTGGGGGGCTTATTATGCTAAATTTTCACAATTCATTGTGTCGCCACAACGTGCAATACGTTATGCAAGTACATTTACTAAAAGCAACTACAAGCTAAATTTAGGTCACAACCCCTTGGGTGCCTATTCAATAATATTTATTCTAACGGTATTGTTAACGCAAGCTATCAGTGGCTTATTTATCAGTGATGACATTTTTCATAGCGGTCCCTATTACAGTGCAATAGGAGACGACACCCGAGATATAATGAATTGGTTGCACAATCAAGGATTTAATGCAGTTTGGCTTTTCCTTGCTTTACATATCGCTGCAATGCTTGTCTACAAAGTGTCTAAAAAACAGAACTTAGTCGTAAGTATGATCACAGGGTATAAGTTACATAAAGACAAAATACGAGCCATTCAGGCGCAAAATCATTGGTTAAAGTTTGCGGTCTTCGCCTGCCTTTCTGCATTAATCGTTTACCTTATTGTCGTTACTTTTGCACCCACGATTATTGACGATCTTTATTACTAAGTGCCTTGATGCATATTCAACAGTATGCTGCACTGCGAGAGGCAGCTGTCAAAAGAGCTAAATAAAAAAGAGCCAAGATTATACACCTTAGCTCTTCTATTTAAGCACTCTACAGGAACTATTTGAGCTATAAAAATGAGTTAACTTGAGAAATTGTCAATCCATAAAGAATAGTCAAACATACGGCAACTGCTGTTTGTTTTAAAGCATCTTTTGACATGATAGCAATCCTTTTTTTATCGTTTTTATTTAGGATTTAGCGCCAGTAGCGTCCTTGTTTTTTAGAGTCACCAAAGGGTGTTGAGGAGACTCCTCTCTACAATCATTGTAATTGCTTAAAAAGCAATAATAGCACGGCTAAGAACGATAGGCTTCTCCCAAAACCTTTATCGTTAACATAAATTTTACATAAAAAAACACGCTAAATAAACAC
>JBLHOI010000235.1:0-4004 GCA_047621375.1 Glaciecola sp. | reverse complement strand
TCGACAAATTTCATTATACGGCCTCAATTGTCACTTAATCTTACATCAAAACGCACTAACGCATTTTGGCGAGCAACACATAATCATGTTCGTCAAAGCCTACAAGATGCTGATGTAACAAACAACTATACGAACTACGCTTATGGCGGCAGTTTCGCCGCTATAAAGGATCTATTAACATTCACTGCCAGCGGTGCGTTAAATTATCAGAGTGCTTCGGCAAATGGTTTCTTAGTTGACGATTTTTTGCTAAATGCAGAAAATTTATCAAAAACACGTTCTAACCGTTTTGGTACTGATTTAACGCTTCCACGAGGTGATTATTTCGGTCATTCAACTCGAATTAGCTACTCTATTACCGAAAGCGAGAGGCGGGAAAACTCGTTCAATCAGTTAGACAGTAACGTACTCAGCATTAACACTAGTACTTACAGCGGTAATAATTTTGAACGATTTGCAGCGAAAGTCACCAGTACGTTCAGTGTCTCCGAGCGCAGTGTGCAGGGTGACTATACTAATCGTCGCGTTAATGCCGACATGTCGTACCGCGTCATTAGCAACATTGGCGTCACAACAACTGCAAGCCACGAAGCGAATCAAGTTCAATCGCAAAACGATGTGTTTTCTAATTTACGCCAGTTTAATAGCGTAGGCGCGGGTTTAATTTGGCGGCAAGCTCAAAACAAATATATTTCAGTTACATGGAATACAGCGGATAACGACGCTATTGATGCAAATGAGAATAACAAAGGCTTTGTCGGGGCTGATATAGCGTGGCAGTTTACACCACGAACTCAAGTTAGTGCAGATCATACTCGACGCTTTTTTGGAGAAAGTAGTAATTTTAGTTTTGAGCACCGAATTAAGAAATTCAGAACGCAAATTATTTATACAGAAGAAATCACTAGTTTTTCACGCTTAATTGCTGAACCTGAAAACTTGGGCGTTTTTATTTGTGCCGACGGCATTACCGATTTATCAGCCTGTTTTCAACCCAGTTCGCTCAATTATCAATTACAGACTAACGAGGAATTTGTCCAATTTAGTGCGCAAAACCCAGTAATTAATGACGAGCTTATTTTACGCAAGGGGCTTTCTTGGCAATTGGGCTCAGAACTGCGCAGAACGAAGGTATCATTGAATGGGCGCTATTATACTAATGACTATTTAGAATCTGACCGATTATCCCGAACCTATTCTGCAGGTACCTCTGTGGCATTCGCTATTGGACCCAAAACGAATATTAGTTGGACCACCGACGCTGCTATAACAGATGATATAGTTGAAGGAGATAAAGGCACTTCCGAAGTATTAAGTACTAAACTAAGCATTGATCGTAAAATCAGCCGTTATTTTGGCCTATCGTTAGAATTTGCTTACTTGCAACGCGATACTGAAGGCAGAGTGATTGAAAACAGCAGTATTGGGTTTACCGGACTCAACGGCGACATTAAAGACCGCCGGGTGTCATTAAACCTGAAATACAACATATCTAAATAAAGCACTCCTTTTGATTTGCTAGGGAATATTAATTTTTCATCCTATATGATATCAAAATGATGTACACAGGGGCTGATACCGCGCACTCATCATCAGTGATCATCGCTCTTGAGCCGCATATAAGTCTGGTACTTCTTCTTCAATAACTTATCAATGTACTGGGTAAGTTTAATCTTATGCTTTAAAGCGTCATCTAACGCATCTACAAGCTCATGCAGCATATTTTTATAATACTGGGCTTCATGGATTTCAGTCCCTTTTGCAGTGAATCTGAGCGCCTCTGGATCGGAATTGACAAGGTCGTCTGGTGCTGGAATTTGATTATCAGGCACGAACATCTCTGACTTTACTTCGTCAATAACGATGTTAACCTGCTCTTCTTCAAAAAATTCTATTTCTTCCAAAAATCCATATAACAAAATACGATCCATTAACGTATTCATACGCCTAGGTACACCGCGCGAAAAATCATGGATCATGGTAAAAGCATCATCACTAAACAGCCCTTTCCCTGCATAACCGGCATGTTGTAAACGAAACTCAATATACTCTCTCGCTTCCCTCGAATTAAGCGGCGCTAAGTGGCATGAAGCAACAATACGTTGGCGAAACTGCTCCATATTTGGAGCCCGTAAAATGGGTTGAAGCTCGTCTTGGCCCAGCAAGAAACTTTGTAACAACGGCTTGCCCGCTTTCTGAAAATTAGACAACATACGTAATTCTTCTATAGTCTCTAACGGTAGATTTTGTGCTTCATCAACCAGCAATAGCGCGCGTTTTCCCTGAGCGGCCAGTTGATTTAAAAAACGTTCTAAATCATCAAGAATTTCAGCCTTGCTTTTTCCTGTGACATTCAGTTCAAATTTAGATGCCACCATTTTAACAATTTCATCGGGTGACAGTTTTGGTGTCACTATTTGTGCCGCAAAAATATCTTCTTCAAGGCTATCGAGTAAGCTATTCGCAATAGTCGTTTTACCTGTGCCAATGTCACCCGTAATGACAATAAAACCCTCTGCTTGCGACAATCCATATTGCAAATATGACATGGCTCGTTTGTGCAGTTTACTTGCATAAAAGAATGCTGGATCAGGAGTTAGCTGAAAAGGCTTCGATTTTAGTCCGTAATAACTTTCGTACATGTTTTATTGCCTGTCCATTTTTAAATCGCCGATAATATACACTATTTTGCGTCTGCGTTCACAATCTGTGAAATAATTCCTGTGGTCGACACGCCGTCTTCAAATAGAAGCACACGCACCTCGCCACCGTTGGCTATAACCTCTTTTCCACCGGCAATTTCAGGTATTTTATAATCGCCCCCTTTGACCAAAACATCCGGTAAAATATCGGCAATGAGTGATTGCGGTGTATCGTCACTAAAAGGCACAACCCAATCAACTGCACTTAACCCTGCCAAGACCGCCATTCTGCGCTGTAAATTATTAATTGGTCGACCTTCACCCTTTAGTTTACGGACCGAATCGTCTGTATTGACAGCAACAATTAAACGGTCGCCGAGCGTTGCAGCTTCAGTTAAATAAGCGACATGCCCAGAGTGTAAAATATCAAAGCAACCATTGGTCATGACGACACGTTCACCCTTGTGCTGAGCTTGTTGCACGGCAAGACGAAGTTGCTGCGCATTCATTACACCGCCACCTTGGTGCACTTGCGCATTTACCGCAATAGCAAGCTCAGTAGTTGATACTGTTGATGTGCCCAACTTACCCACAACGACGCTGGCCGCATGGTTGGCGAACTGACAAGCTCTTTCTAATGGCAAGCCAACCGCAATACAACAAGCCAGAGTCGAAATGACGGTGTCACCTGCGCCAGTAACGTCATAAACCTCTTTAGCATGAGCCGGTAAATGATAAACTTGGTCTTGATATAAAGACATGCCTTTTTCTGAACGAGTCACTAATACCGCATCCAAATCGCATTTTTGCTTTAAGGCTTGTGCATAGTTAAATAATTCATCTTCACTTTCATAAAAACCCATTTCGCCTTCGAATTCAGACAGGTTGGGTGTGAGTAATGTTGCCCCTTTGTACCTAGAAAAATCACTCCCTTTAGGGTCAACAATAATTGGTTTATTGTATTTGCGAGCAAGTAAAATAAGTGATTGAGGATCAGACAAACACCCTTTACTGTAATCGGATAATACAACTACGTCTGTTTGTTGAACTCGCTCTTCAAACTTTGCAAGTAATTCCGATTTGTCGTCAGTCGCAAAGCTCTTTTCAAAATCCAGACGTAATAATTGTTGATTACGGCTCATTATCCGAAGTTTCGTTATGGTGTCTTGACTTGCTACTTTTACGAACTCACAAGTCACGTTCATCGCTGCTAGGCGATCGTTGAGTATTTGAGCAGCTTCGTCCTTACCGGTCATTCCAATCAATACAACCTGAGCACCCAATGTTGCCGCGTTAATAGCCACGTTCGCCGCGCCACCTGGACGGTCTTCCATATCTACTACACGCACCACTGGCACCGGT
>JBLHOI010000234.1:0-4018 GCA_047621375.1 Glaciecola sp. | reverse complement strand
TCATTTTTAGCCACGGCCAATACAATTGCGCGTTCACCGTTGAAATAAGCGGTTTGAGACTCAGGCGTTTGAATGCTCCGGTATACCGTTGCGATATCTTCCAAGCGTATTGAATTGTTGGTATTAGGTAACGTAAAAATGACTTCTTTGATTGACTGAATGCTGGTGAAGTCGCCGCTAGGAACAATATTGAAACTCTTCCCGTTTAAGTTGATTGTGCCGCCTGAGCGAATAACGTTTTGTTGCTGTAATGTATCAATTAACTGAGATGGAGATACGCCGAGTTGGGCAGCTTTGACGTCAGAAACTTCAATCACAATATTTTCTTGCTGCGCACCTAGAATGTTAACCGATTGAGTCCCATTTACCGTGTACATCATGTCACGAGCATGTTGCGCCATGTCAAACATGTCACCCATTAAAATGCCTTCATCGGCCTGCAGAGCGACGGTTAATATCGCAACATCGCCAAAGTTATCATTAATGAAATGGGCAGGGGTTCCCTCCGGTAGTTCACTTTTTACTTTCTCTAATTCGTTTCGAACTTTATCCCAAATCTGGTCAAGGTCGTAATAACGGTCATATAAAGCCACATAAACGACGGATGTGCCTTGCATGGAAATTGAGCGTATTTCCTCAACTTCATTAACATTACGAACGCCTTCTTCAACTGTTTTGGTGATCAACAGTTCTATCTTCTCAGCAGGCATACCAGGGAAATGGGTCGTAATAACGGCCTCACGAACTTTTATGGCGGGGTCTTCCTGTGCTGGTAACGAAAAGTAACTAATGCCACCAAATAACATTAACGACAACACGACGGTCATCACTAGGCGGTTATAGGTTAAACCAATATCAGATAAATTCACTTTCAGTACCTCTATTGGTTATATATTCGGGTCGAGGTTTCAACAACTGAAATAACTTGGTCAGGTCTTAAAAAATCTAGGCCAGTTTTTACTATTCTGGATCCAGCAAGTAGAGCATTATCGGGCTGTATCTTGAATCTAATAATCGCAGTCTCAGGCTTCAATTCAACAATCTCAATATAGTGTTTTTTTGCAATGGCGGTTAATTCTACTATTGTGTTTTTAGTCTTAGTAGGTGTGTTTATATTGGTGCTTTTAGCGCTTACAGGTGTGTCTTTGTTGGCTATATTTTTATCGGTTTGTAGTGCGCTTTGAATGTCGACGAAATATAAATAGGGACCTGATTTGTCGGTGGCGAATGCGCTGAAGGGAACTTCAAAATAGTGGTCACTCGTGTATAAACTACTGACCGATAGAATGATTTCAGCAGACATACCTGGATAAAAACCAGTGTGATTATTATTTAACGTAATGGTAACTGGAAATGCATTTGCAATAGACGCTTGCGCTCCAATTTCGCTTAGCGTTGCGGGATAGGTTTTTGAGGCACTGAGTGACGGCACGATGACACTAACGTGATCAAGAAGCGCAACCTTACTGATCAAACCTTCAGGTATCGCCGCTGTCACTTCTAGGTTCGCATTACCTTGAATGCTAATTACCGAGGCGCCGGGAGTGACCTGTTGCGAAGGTTCAACAAAACGTGCTGAAACGCGACCCGAATAGGGGGCCACAAGTACGGTGTCTAATAAGTTTTCTTGTGCGATGGCTAGCGAACTTTTAGCAACTTCTGTGCGTTGTTCTGCAATATCAAAGTTGGCTAGCGCAGTGTCGAATGAGGCTTGTGATGTCAGACCTTGGTGTCTAAGTGATTGGTTTCTTTCAAAGGTTTGCTTTGAGTCTACTAATGCTGCAGTGGCTTCACCTAACTTACTTTTGCTCTGCTGAACCGCCAATAAATACACCGCGTTATCTAACTCAGCAAGTACGTCACCTTTAGTAAAAGATTGCCCCAAGTCCACATGCATTTTAGAAATAACGCCAGTTACTTCAAATGAAATAGAGACAGCGTCTGCCGCTTGAATAGTCCCTGTTAAGTGCCTTTTTACTCCATCGGATGCCGCTAATAATCGTGTTGTCCACACTTTTTTGGGCGGCTGATTTTTAGTGTCGTCGCTTTGCGGCATATTTTCTTTAGAGCCTGAACACGCGCTCAAGATAACAGTGGTGATGACTACAAGCGGAGCAATTTGTCTAAAACGCATTATTTTTCCTTTCAATAAAGCGTCAGCTTTATTTATTTAATATCGATTAACGATTGTGACATATATCGTCTTGACGTATTACAAAGCCCCATTATTTAGTGATGTTTAAAGCTAGCTTTTAGTAACGGTATTTATATTAATTGTTGGTATACATGTCGGATACTGTACTGTACAGTATCATAGGATTTTAAATTTGTCAGTACACAAAATCTAAATGTATAAATTTAATATTTTGATATCGAAGCTGTTATACAACAATAATAAAGGAAAAATCATGTCGCTTGAGAGTAATCAATATATTCAGCAGAACCGAAAATATGAGGCGTAAAGATGCTAAATACAGAATATTAGCGGCCGCAAGAAAGTTATTCTTTGAATTTGGGGTGCCTGCAGTGACCACTGATATGTTGGCTAAAGCAGCAAAAACGTCAAAAATGACATTATATAAGTACTTTGAGAATAAAGAGGTGTTGTTAGAAGCCGTGGTGACACAAGAAGTTGCTCGAATTTACGAGCCATCTAAAGTTGTGGTAAATAGCCAAGTAGAATATCAAAACATGCTGCAATCATTCTGTATCAATGTAGTCAATATTGTTTTTGACCCACAAATTGTGCGCTTTGATCAGTTGATGATTAGTCAAGCATTGTCGAATAAGGAGATGTCACAAGAACACTACAATCGATGCTACTTACCAGCAATACAAGAATTAACCCGCCTAATAAAAAATGGGCAAGAGAGCTGTTACTTAAACACTAAGCAAACACCTGAAGATATTGCAGATATGCTTTTATCCTCTATTTCGGGTTTAAGTTACACCAAAGCACTTTTCGGTTTTTCAATAACTAAGGACGTCGTTGAAGCGAAGGTAGCCAATATACTAAGTATACTCTTTAGTGCGGATGATGCTCCTGTGCAAGGTCTCGATAATATTTAGTAACGTTAAATAGACGTTTTTCGAGACAGTGCAAACGCAATGTTAAGGTGATAATAAGCTGACTCACCAATGAAATGCGGGAACACTCCATCTTCACCTTCCCAGTTCAAGGTTTCCCCTTCAAAAGTTAGAAAAGCGGGGTCGCCTTTATTTAATATCATAAAGTCATTATTTTGTATGCTCGGGTGTATCATTGCCAACTTATTTCCAGCGGGACTTAAAGGAAAATAAACTTCTTCAGTTAAGCGAAAAGCATCAACAACGTCTAAATGTCCAAGTGCTTGCCTGTTCCAAAGGTCGCAAAAGGTCACCACTAGTTTTGTCATCTGTTCTGTTTGCAAGTACGCAGCTGGCCTGAGAACACTATGCGGCTGCGGACCAACTTCAAGCATAATTCCTGTTTTACCAATAGTGCATAAATAGGGGTGTTGCTTATAAGGAACATGATCTTCAATAAGAATAATTGCCTCCGGCATATTCGCTTTTACATATTGAGCCATTTTCTGATGAAACTCATCCGACTGCAAAATAATTAACGTCGGTCCCATATTGCTTGTCGTATTGTGAATATCGATGACAAGGTCTCTGGTAGGCTCATACTTAGGACCAAAAGCTAAATTAAACTCAATAGCCAATTGATGCTCTACATTGTCACCAGTTAACACGCTCAACTTTTCTTGGCTAAATTGACGATTAAGATCCTCTTCAACGTAGCGAATTCGTCTTTCAACAGCGAGTTTGTTTACTATCGCCAATTCAATATCAATGTCACTTGCTTGACCCAATAGCTTTGCGCGTATTTGCTCATTAGCTTGTAGGTTTTTTACATATTCGATACCAGACATTTCATTACCATGTGTACCTGCGGTAATTAAGATTTTATTTATGAGACTATATTGTGACATTGAATAGCTTACCTTGATAAATAATTAGGCTAAAAATGGTATGT
>JBLHOI010000233.1:0-4045 GCA_047621375.1 Glaciecola sp. | reverse complement strand
AAAGTTCAACATTTCTTGCGACGCAATTCCCGTGATCAGGCAAAGAAAAATATTTCTGCTCATTACGATTTGGGTAATAAGTTGTATGAAAAGTTCTTAGATCCATCAATGATGTACTCATCGGCAATCTACCCAACACCAGACGCGACCTTAGCCGAAGCGCAAGAAAATAAGCTTCGCTCGATATGTGACAAACTGCAACTTACCGCGAGTGACCATTTGGTAGAAATTGGCACTGGCTGGGGTGGACTAGCTATTTATGCAGCCAAGAATTATGGTTGTAAGGTAACTACAACCACTATTTCTGATGAGCAATATGCATTTGCTCAAGAATGGGTTACCAAAGAGGGCCTAGATGACAAAATCACATTATTGAAAAAAGACTATCGTTTGTTGGAAGGTAAATTTGATAAATTGGTTTCTATCGAAATGATTGAGGCTGTAGGCAAAGCGTATTTGGCCAGCTTCTTTAAGAAATGCTCATCACTACTAAAACCAAATGGACTGATGTTGCTGCAGTCAATTACAATCGACGACCGTCGGTATGACAGTTATTCAAATAGTGTAGACTTTATTCAAAAGCATATATTCCCCGGCGGTTTTTTACCGTCTCAGTTCGCTATCAATAAGTTTTTAAAGACATGTACCGACATGAATATACGTGACTTACATGATATTGGTCTGGATTATGCGAAAACCCTGCATGACTGGCATATTGCTTTTGACAACAACAAAGAAGCGCTAGAGAAAGATGGATATGACGAACGTTTCGCTCGCATGTGGCAATATTATCTAAATTACTGTGAAGGTGGTTTTTTAGAACGAGCTATCAGCACAGTTCAGCTTGTTATTAGTAAACCACATTATCGTGCTGAGTTAGACCGTTCCTGATTTAGTGCTGCAGCAGTAACAGCATCCTAATTGGGAAGAAAAGCCCCAAATGTCATTAAATTTTTGGGGCTTTTTTATGGGTTGATTTTAGTCATATGTTGATATTAGCCAGCTAATCGTTTTACCACATCAGCGCACTAAGTAAGCCTAAGGTTCAAGCACTGATATAGGATCTGAGTACTTTGGTTTACCTTGCATAATCGATATTTCAACACGCCTATTTCTGCTCCGTGATTCAGGGCTGTCATCTTTCTCCATAGGTTGAGTCGATGCTTTACCCACTATTTTCATTCTACCTTCATCGAACCCGCGTGCTTTGCGTAATTCTTCAGCAACGGCAACCGCTCTTTGTGCCGACAAATCCCAGTTAGAACGATATAACTCATTCGAAATATTTACATTATCGCTATGCCCTGTAACTTCAATTTCACCTGGCATATCCACTAAGACCTCACCTATCTCACGAATAACTGGTTTAAACTGCGGTTGTAAGAATGCAGAACCCGCAGAAAAAGACCCATTTTCTCGTATTCTAATGACTATTTGTTGTCCTAAATTTTCAACATCTACTGCACCATCTTTGATTTCTTTTTGCAGTAAATCTTCTATTTTCTTAGTATTTTTCTCGCTTTGCGCTTGGCTGCCAGCGGCCGCCGCAGATGCAGAAGTTTGACTTGCAGTTTGAGACGACTGTCCGCCTCTAAACGTACCACGTTGTTTTTGTCTGCCACCGGCATCGTCTTCTTCCCCGTCTTGAAAGTTCAACATTGGTTTGGTAATTTCTTGAGTTATTTGCTGCACTGTATCAATAGGCGTTGGGTCTGGTTTACCCGGTCGAAATTCCATTGCAATAACGCTCGTCCCTTTGGGGATGTCCTTTAATTCAATTTTATTCTGAACACCAAATGCAAACTTCATTGAACCTGCTATTTGCTTAAATTTTCTTACGTCCATTTCAGAAAACGAAAGCAGCAGTACGAAAAAGCACATTAGTAAACACATTAAGTCAGCAAAGGTTCCCATCCACTGAGGTAAACCCTCGGGCGGACATTTTGGGCATTCGTCATCCTCCACTATTCTGTTGCCTCATTAGTGCGTCTACCTTCAGCAAGATAACCTTTTAAAACACCTTCAATAACGCGCGGATTTTGTCCATCCGCAATGCCCAAGATACCATCCAGAATAAGTCGTTGATTCAGCTTTTCTTCAGCTGCTCGCACGCCTAATTTAAAAGCTATAGGTAAACATACAATATTAGCTAAAAAAGCCCCATATAATGTTGTTAATAGTGCAACCGCCATTGCAGGACCAATTGATTTAGGGTCATCCATGTTGGATAGCATGGCAACTAAACCAATTAAGGTACCAATCATACCCATCGCTGGCGCAATCCCACCTAATGATTTAAAAATTTCAGCGCCAGCATCATGACGCACACTCGTATTAATAATGTCCTTGCCCATAGTTACTTTAACTACGTCAACATCGTGACCGTCGACTAGCATGTCGACGCCTTTTTGCATAAATGCATTATCAATGACCGCTTCTTCCAATGCTAGAAATCCGCCTTTGCGAGCAGCATCTGCCATTTCAACTACTTTTTCGATTAATTCTTCGGGTTTTTGAATTTTAAACATAAAAGCTTTAGCTGCTACTTTGCCCGCCCCTAAAAATTGTCCAAGGGGATATTGCGAGAGAACAACAAATACTGAACCACCAAATACAATAAATATTGAAGGTACGTTGAAAAAGATCCCTAAATCGCCTCCCATGACCATTGCCATTAAGACAAAGCATATGGCTCCAATCATACCGATGAGGGTTGCTAAATCCACGTGTCACTCCTATTAGAGATGCTGTTTAGAAATTTATTAACGTTATTGGTAAGTAGTCTACCTGTAAAGCTCAAATTCGCGGTATCGGTCTCAATACCTTTGTATCTTGGACTAATGTCGGACTGCAAAATGGTTAACGGCATAAATACTGAAAGCTTTACTGATATAGCGATATTTTTACTCATATTTGGGCAAATTAATTGACCTTGAATCGCCCCTCAGTTAAGGTTCTGGTTAGGTAATTACAACAAAACTGAAGTTAATGACAGATCAAAAAACATCATTTGAAGCTGCTATGCAAGAGCTAGAAGAAATTGTCGTCGAAATGGAAAAAGGTGATATTCCTTTGGAGGACTCACTCAAGAAGTTTGAACGCGGTATTCAATTAGCAAGGCAAAGCCAACAGCAATTAAAAGCTGCTGAGCAAAAAGTACAGATACTAATGCAATCAAACGGCGACGAAACACTTGCTGATTTCGAAAGTGATGAGCTTTAGTAATCATGTCTTTATCGACCATTCAACAAGCATTACAAATCCGTATTGACCGCAAGCTAGCCTATTTTATTGAGCAACAAACACAAACTGCCGACGAACTTATTGATGCAATGAAATATGGCGTTTTTGGCGGTGGTAAGCGCATACGTCCATTATTGTTATCAATCGTAGGCACTATGCTGGGCGCAGATGAGGACGACCTTGATGTTGCTAGTATGTCTGTTGAGTGTATTCATGCCTACTCCCTAATTCATGACGACTTACCCGCCATGGACAATGATGCATTGCGCCGAGGGAAACCAACAAGCCATATAAAATATGGTGAGGCAACCGCAATTTTAGCGGGGGACGCATTGCAAACTCTCGCATTTGAAATTATTTTAAACCATCCACTATCTGAAAAAAATGGTCTAAAACGAATTGACATGGCAAAGGTAATTGCCAAGGCGTCTGGCGTGAATGGTATGTGTGCTGGCCAGAGCATTGATTTAATTGCTACTGGTAATGGAATATCGCTAGCGCAATTAACTCAACTTCACCAGTTTAAAACAGGTGCATTGTTAAGCGCCTGTGTTTCCTTAGCGACAATACTGGCACCGAAAATATCAGATGAACACACCAAATTATTACAAACATACGCTAGTAGTATCGGTCTTGCATTTCAAGTACAAGACGATATTTTAGACGTCGTATCAGACAGTGAAACGCTAGGTAAACCACAGGGTTCAGATACGGCATTAGATAAGAATACATTTGTGTCACACCTCGGCTTAGAAGGATCTCAGCAATTTTTACAACAGTTGCATAGTGAAGCGCTGCAAGC
>JBLHOI010000232.1:0-4075 GCA_047621375.1 Glaciecola sp. | reverse complement strand
GTACCCGCCCTCAGAGACATCAGTACTACGTTACTGTTGTTGAAAGACTTTGGCGCTAGCATCAACCAAATTGACAAAAACCATGTCGAAATTGATGCAAGTCGTTTGACAAGCGTTACTGCATCGTATGACTTAGTGAGCACAATGCGTGCTTCAATCTTGGTTTTAGGCCCTTTGTTAGCCAAGTACGGTAAAGCAAATGTATCTTTGCCAGGTGGCTGTGCTATTGGTGCTCGCCCTGTCAATTTGCATTTAGCTGGCTTGGAAAAAATGGGTGCTAAAATAGAAGTTGATGAAGGCTATATAAGAGCCGAAGTAGACGGACGTTTAAAAGGCGCTCGTATATTTATGGATATTGTAAGCGTTGGTGCAACTGAAAACTTAATGATGGCTGCGACCTTAGCCGATGGCGAGACGATACTAGAAAACGCAGCTAGAGAGCCTGAAATAGTCGATTTAGCGAACTGTTTAAACAGCATGGGTGCGAAAGTGACCGGAGCTGGTTCGGATATAGTCAAAATTACTGGTGTGAAAAGCCTGCGAGGTTGCAACTATAGTGTTTTACCTGACCGAATTGAAACTGGCACATTTTTAGTCGCTGCTGCAGTGTCGGGTGGGAGCGTCCGTTGTGAAAAGGCTGACCCATCAACTCTTCATGCAGTGTTGAGCAAGCTCGAACAAGCGGGTGCGAAAATAACTATTGGTGAAGATTGGATTGAATTAGATATGCAGGGTAATGCGCCCAAAGCAGTTAATTTAAAAACGGCACCGCATCCCGGTTTTCCTACGGATATGCAAGCTCAGTTTATGACGCTCAATGCCGTTGCTCAAGGCTCTGGTGTTATCACTGAAACAATTTTTGAAAACCGATTTATGCATGTACCCGAGTTACAGCGAATGGGTGCAAAGATAGAGTTGGAAGGCAATAGCGCACTCTCTAAAGGCAGTTCGAACCTCAAGGGCGCACAGGTAATGGCAACGGATCTTAGAGCTTCAGCAAGCTTAGTAATTGCAGGTTTAGTGGCTGAAGGTGAGACTATTGTAAATCGAATTTATCACTTAGACAGAGGTTACGAGGCGATTGAGCATAAGTTAAGTGGCTTAGGTGCGAACATCAAGCGTGTGCGAGAACAAAAAATTTGAGCATTTAGCTACAGCAAAAAATTATTGACCTAGTGACAGTATTTAAATCTGCGCTGAATAAGATTACGAGGACGCAGAAGAACCAACAATGACGGTTAGTGTTATCAGCTGTTCATTGCGTTCAATCCTTAGTGTCAGTTCAGTGCCAGGGGTCGTTTGGCTGACGATATTCAACGCTTGGCCCGCATCATTCTCCTCAATCTGAAAACCGTTAATAGCGAGTAATATATCCTTTACTTTCAGGCCTGCATTGTCGGCAGGTCCGCCACGTGTAACCTCCGTAACGATCATACCTTTGCGCTCTATAAGAGGGTTGCCCGAAAAGCCTAATTGTCCGCGAACAACAGTCCCGGAGACAATAATTTCTTCCATTACTTTTTTCGCTAACTCATACGGAACTGCAAAATTAATACCGTCGACAGTGGTTAAACCACGCCCACTTGGACCTCGGGTTTTGAAATTCGCATTCGTAATTCCGACTAAATATCCATTACTATCAACCAGCGCCCCTCCCGAATTCCCTGGGTGTAAAACAGCATCGGTTTGAATGAAATCAAAATAATTTGCAAGGTTGTTTCGACTAATTCTGCTGACGATGCCCTGAGTAATAGTTTGACCTAAGTCGAGCGGGTTACCTATAGCCATAACGACATCACCCACTCTAAGGCCGGTTTTAGGAACTTGAGGCATTACATGCAAGTCTTGTGCATCAACTTTTAATACGGCTAAGTCAGTTTCAACATCAAAGCCAACAATCTGCGCTTCAAGAGTCCGACTGTCTTGTAATCGAATAAAGATGGTATCTGTGTCTTTTATCACGTGATAGCAGGTCATTAGATAACCATCTTCTCTCATCACTACGCCAGAGCCTAAATTAGTGCGTTCTGTGGCCCGGCTTCTAAATATACTATTTGGATTCGGGTTATCGATGCTAACCCCATATATATAGGCGACAGCGGGTGCACTCCTGCTTATTGCATCGTAGTAGCTGAGACGTTCAGGGGGGGTATCTTTTTTCTGCAACCAATGCACATTGAGGCCACTACCTTGGCGAAATTCTGGAATGAGTACGAGGAGAATGGCGGCAACAATTAAACCAAGCATGATTGGCTTTAAGAGAGCGATAAAAAAACGTTGCAGTGCATACATGATATTATTTTCGATACTAATAGTTAGTTAGTAAGAATAACAAAATAACCCGTGTTGTTACAGCATCGTGAAATAAACTTTCCATGTGTCACTCTAAAAGTGGCCACATGGAAGTATTTCCTAGAGTGCTCAGCTATTGTCTAATAACAACATAAATCGTTGATGTGCCGCGCTTTACATTCAATGCCATTACATTCCCTTCACTCTCTTCTACAAGGCGACGGAGGTCAGTGATATTAGTAACGCGCTGTCTGTTTAAACCAACGATTACATCATCCGACTTAAGGCCAATTCTTGCAGCTGGTGACCGCGCTTGAACCTCAGTGACAACAACTCCTTCATTACCCTCAGCGTCTTTACCGTTATTCATTTCACTGCCTTCAAACGCAGGATGTACCTCTTTCGCAACAGCAACAGGTTGGCCAGCATCGCCTAGTACAACGTCGACGTCTTGTTTCTTTCCCTCACGCACGATGGTCAAGGTTACATTCGCACCGGCACCCATAGTCGCTACTTTTGCGCGTAGTTCGTCAAAGCTACTCAGTTCATTACCATTTAATTCGGTAATGATATCGCCTGATTTCAAGCCTGCTTTAGCTGCAGCCGAGTCAGGAACCACTTCATTAATGAAAGCTCCTTTGTTACTTGGAGAGCGCATTGCTTCAGCCAGTTTTGCGTCTACGTTACCGCCTTGAATACCAAGCAAACCGCGCCTTACTTCACCAAACTCGAGAATTTGGTCAATTAGGCCTTTCATCATATTCGTTGGAATTGCAAAACCAATGCCGACGTTACCGCCGTTAGGACCAAATATTGCGGTATTAATACCGATTAACTCGCCGTTTAAATTGATTAATGCGCCACCTGAGTTACCGCGATTAATAGCCGCGTCGGTTTGGATAAAGTTTTCAAGGCCACCAATATTTAAGCCTGAACGACCTAATGCGCTCACAATGCCTGAAGTGACAGTTTGACCTAGTCCAAAAGGATTACCTATAGCGACAACAAAGTCACCAACGCGCGATTTATCAGAGTCAGCTAGCGGCAGCTGTGACAGGTCTTTAGCGACGATTTGCAATAATGCGACATCGCTTTGTTCATCGGCACCTAGCTTTTTTGCTGTGAACTCGCGTCCGTCGGTTAATTTAACGATTATTTCATCAGCATTTTCAACGACGTGGTTATTGGTAACAACATAGCCTTTGGCTGCGTTGATGATAACTCCGGAGCCCATCCCACGGAAAGGCTGTTCATTAATTTGCTCATCAGGTGCGCCAAAAAATCGTTTAAACATTTCGGGCACTTGCTGGCGAGTCACCTGAGTCCCTTCAACAGAAATGCTAACGACTGCTGGGGAGGTTCGCTCAATCATGGGGGCTAATGAAGGGACTTCATCTTTTTCGGTTGCAAAGAAAGGTAGTGCAGCGTTCGCACTTGATATGGTTATAAAAAAAATACAACTAGCGGTTAAACCGATAGCAAGTTTACGAAGAAATGATTTCATTAATCTCGATACTCCAAATATATCTATAAAGTTGAATACCTAACAAAGACTAGTCAAAAACAATTTAGGTTCACTGGTCTTGTAATTTATTCTCTTTTGATGATTTTGCTTTAACTCCGTCAAATACGCCAGAACCACTATTGGCAAAGTCGCGTGGTTGAGTATCCGGTTGCGCTAATGCAAGGTCGTTTTTATTTGCCTTAACGCTATTACGTAAAAACACGCTAGCATGTTCACCAAAAAACGAATCTTTCGAATCAGCAGCACTCATAGTCGCTT
>JBLHOI010000231.1:0-4079 GCA_047621375.1 Glaciecola sp. | reverse complement strand
TGCGCAAATCTTCTTTTGCTTCGTCCGTTAAGCGATATTTACTCATTTACTTTATAAGATCCGCTTTAAACTCGGCAAGAATTTCATCTGGTGACTGTGAAACGAAGTTGCTTTTTTCTGCCTTTGATAGCTTTTGATTTATAAACTCAGCTCGCCTTGCACGTCTTATAAGATCATTAATCAACTCACTCTTATTCGCATAGTCGCCGATGTTTTCAACATGAGAGTTGAGCCAACTGTTATTGCTTTCCGTCAATGTAACACTTTGTCTAGGCATTTCTTATTCTCCAAATGTGGCTGGTGCGATATTACACCAGCCACATTTTATTTTCAACGATTGATAGTTTGAGATTGTTCATAAAGAGACACTGTGATCCTGTGATCGTGGGGTCAGGTCCTGAATTTTGGAAAAAAGCAGGGTCAGGTCTTGTATTTTGCTCACGCCACAGCGGAGCTTCCTGCTTTAAATTAGATGTTGCGGTCACTTTGTTTTCCTCATACGTTTGTAATGAGGAAATTATGCAGCAGATTGCCAGTCGGAATAAGGACGTAGGTTTATTCGTCGCCCACTATTAAATGATTTGTCACTGTGATTATGACCGTAATTTAAAGTCGTAAATTAATCGGCTTGCAGTCCTAAGAGTATTCGCTCCTCAGGGCTGCTTGCGCGACAAACTTGTCATTCGATGATATTGACTATGATTCGGGAACGGCCAAATAGTCGAAGTAGCTTATCTGCAATTATAATAAGCTAGAGACAACCTGAATACAGGTTTTTATGGGTAGCCACATTTCAAGATGAGAATCATTACCGGGCTCAGCAGTTAAAAAACCATACTGCTGATAAAATGGAATAACTTCAGGAGTCATAGGATCAACATATAATCCGATAGCTGAAATTTGCTCGGCGACTAACACTGTCCGATAGATAGCATCAATTAATAACTTTTCGCCTAAGCGTTGTTTCTGGTACGAGGAAGCCACAGCAAGACGAGCCAGTTTAACCGCATTGAGTGGGTGAGGATATTTTTTATAATTTTTGTGAGCGGGAGGTGTTATTACTGAATATCCTGTCAGAGTGTGATAACCAATGATGTTAGTTGCTTCAGCTGCTTTGCAGGCTATATATGTTTTTGAAATTTGCTTGGCTGTTTTCTGCCGAGCTTGATGTCGTAAGAACTGATTTAATTCGTCTACGCCACAATCAAAATTTTTGCGATTATGTTGCCGAGTAATCTCTTCAATGATTACTGACATTCACCGTACTCTTATAGTATTCCGCTGCCTTGAGTAATTTAGTACTCGCTTTTGGTGGGTTCTCTAATGCATTAAACAAAGCAGCAGCACCTGCCATTGATAAGTTCAAAGATTCAGTTCTTTCAATAACATTGCGAGCTTTCTCCATAGCTGAATCAACTAGAAATTGCGATAATGTCGCCCCAGAATAATCAGCCGCACGCTGTATTATTTCCTGGATCTCGGCTGAAGTTCGCGCAACTAGACGGGTTTCTTTACGTTCTGCACTGCTAGCCATAATTTCACCTCTGTTTTTCGAAAATATTTATAGGTGTCACTATGGCACACACAACCAACATCAGTCAATTTGTGTTTCTGTATGGCATATCGGGGTCACATGCATATCGAAAAAATAGCGGGGTCAAAAAAATAGCGGGGTCAGGTCTTGTATTTTGCACATCTTCTTTTTTAAACTATGGTTATGTTATTCATATCTAGTTTAGACGAGAGAGGATATGAGTCGGTCATTACAATAGCGGGGTCAGGTCTTGTATTTTGCATGTCTTCTTTTTTAACTATGGTTATTTTATTCATATCTAGTTTAAACGGGAGAAAATATGAGTCGGCCATTACGATTAGAGTTTGCCGGGGCGCTTTATCATATTACCTCACGGGGCAACGGTAGAAACTTGATCTATCTTCAGGATGATGATTTTGAGTTGTTTCTGCAGATTTTAGCTAACGTGTGTGAGCGCTATAAGTGGGTTGTTCACGCATATTGTTTAATGGGTAACCATTACCACCTTTTAGTTGAGACACCGGATGCCAACCTTAGTCAGGGGATGCGCCAGTTAAATGGTGTTTTTACGCAATCGATGAATCGCAAACACCACCGAGTAGGGCATTTATTGCAGGGGAGATACAAAGCTATTCTGGTTGATAAAGATACTTACCTGCTGGAACTATGCCGCTACATTGTTTTAAACCCTGTGCGAGCCAACATGGTGAACTCGCCTGACGAATGGTTGTGGTCTAGCTGGCATTGCATGCTGGGAAACGTTGAGTCGCCTGTATGGTTGTCGACAGATACTTTACTTATTCAATTTGCTAAAAATCGACAAGATGCGATTCAGTGCTATATTGACTTTGTTAAATTAGGTGTTGGCAAAACGGTTTGGGATACTTTGCAGCATCAGATATTTTTAGGTGATGAGGCTTTTGTTGCAAAGCATCAAGCAATGCAAGATGGGTTGGAAGGTGATTTACTAGAAATTCCCTTTAAGCAGCGCAGTGCTGCACCATTGCCGATTGCTGAATACCAAGCTCAAACTGTTGATAAGCATCAAGCCATCTACAATGCCTACTGCTCTGGTGGCTATACGCAAAAACAAATCGGTGATTATTTTGGCTTACATTATTCTCAAATAAGTCGCATTGTTGCAAAATACAAGACTTGACCCCAGTCGCGCTCATTAAAAACCCCGAAAACAATGACAGATGTCGGGCCAAAGATTTCCTAATTGTTATTATCACGTAGCAAGTACAAGACATTTGCTGGTCAATTTGAAATAATACGGTCCTATCGCTGGTTCAGCAGCTTTGAATTATGGGTGTTGATGCCTAATCTTAGGCACCATTTGACGATAACAGCGCAAAAGTGCTATCAGTAATCCAAAATTGCAGGGTCTGCCTGGGTAATCAAGTAGTAAAAGGAATATAGTTTAATGAAAAAAGCGTTAATTACCGGAGTTACCGGCCAGGACGGCTCTTATCTAGCCGAGCTATTATTAGAAAAAGGATATGAAGTTCACGGGATTAAACGTCGTGCGTCTTCATTTAACACTCAGCGTGTTGATCATATTTATGAAGATGTGCATATTGAGAATGCGCGTTTTAAATTGCATTACGGCGACTTAAGCGATGCGTCTAACCTTATCCGCATTATGCGCGAAGTAGAGCCTGATGAGGTATACAACCTCGGAGCTCAGTCTCATGTTGCGGTCTCATTTGAAGCTCCTGAGTATACTGCAGATGTTGATGCCCTTGGCACCTTGCGTTTACTTGAGGCAATTCGCTTTTTGGGCCTTGAAAAGAAAACTAAATTCTACCAGGCCTCTACTTCAGAGCTTTATGGTGAAGTGCAGGAAATTCCACAAAAAGAAACCACGCCCTTTCACCCTCGTTCACCTTATGCAGTAGCCAAAATGTACGCCTACTGGATAGCCGTAAACTATCGTGAATCTTATGGTATTTATGCCTGTAACGGTATTTTGTTTAACCATGAATCACCGCGCCGTGGTGAGACCTTTGTTACTCGTAAAATTACGCGTGCTATCGCTAATATTGCACAGGGTGCAGAGCAGTGTTTGTTCCTAGGGAATATGGATGCCTTGAGGGATTGGGGGCATGCAAAAGATTATGTGCGTATGCAATGGATGATGTTGCAACAAGACCAGCCAGAAGATTTTGTTATTGCAACCGGCAAACAAATTTCGGTGCGTGAATTTGTACGTATGTCAGCTGAAAATGCTGGAATTACTCTTGAGTTTAGTGGTAAAGGTGTTGATGAAATTGCTACCGTTACTGCTGTGACTGGCGATGATGCACCTGGAGTGAAAGTAGGTGACGTGATTGTGCAGGTTGACACACGTTATTTCCGCCCAGCAGAAGTCGAAACTTTATTGGGTGATCCAAGTAAAGCAAAAGAAAAGTTAGGTTGGGTACCAGAGATCACCGTTGAAGAAATGTGTGCCGAAATGGTGAAACACGACTTAGATAAAGCCAAACAACATGCCTTGCTCAAAAAACATGGCTTTGATGTGTCCTTAGCTAAAGAATAATTC
>JBLHOI010000230.1:0-4081 GCA_047621375.1 Glaciecola sp. | reverse complement strand
CGCAACGCTTATCAACGAGATAAAGCCCGTATTATGCATTCGGCGGCTTTTAGACGTCTGCAAGCCAAAACACAAGTCCTCGGTATCGGTATTAGTGACTTTTACAGAACACGATTAACCCACTCACTTGAAGCTGCACAAATAGGCACCGGTATCGCTGCTCAATTAGCGCAAAAACAACCTGAGCTTTCATTAACCTTAGGCATTGATGAGCATCTAATCGAAAGTTTATGTCTCGCTCATGACATTGGGCATCCTCCTTTTGGACACGGTGGCGAAATTGCTCTACATTATATGATGCATGAGCATGGTGGATTTGAAGGCAACGGCCAAACTTTTCGTATTCTAACAAAGTTAGAGACCTACAGTCCTTCCGATGGAATGAATTTAGCACGACGTTCGCTACTGGGATTAATCAAATATCCTAACTACGTAGACATATTAACTAATCATTCGATGAAGACTGACAAACCTAAATCACATCGTTTAGTGAAATCAAGGCAATGGCATCCGCCTAAAGGGTTGTACGCATGTGACAAAGACGCGTTTAATTGGGTTGTTGCCCCTTTGAGCCAAAAAGATAAAGACCGCTTTGGTGAGTTTTTAATTGGCAATAATGAGCACTCTAAAACACGTTATAAGTCTATTGATTGTTCAATAATGGAGTTAGCGGATGATATCGCTTACGCAATCCATGATCTCGAGGATGCTATCGTCATGTCAATGGTAACGCGTAACCACTTTGAGGTAGAAATAGTTGCACCGATCAAAACCCTTGAAATCCCCTGGCTATCGAAGGAAATCGACGTCTTAACTGATCACCTTTTTAGTCCAGCTGCTTATGAAAGGAAAAATGCCATTGGCGCTCTAGTCAATTGTTTTATTACGGCTATTAGTATTCAAAAACAAGACTTATTTGAGTCAGACCTCATCGATTTCAACGCTTGCTTTGCCAAAAACTATCAGATTGCACTCGGTCTGTTTAAGTCGTTTGTGTTTAATTACGTCATTCGGAAACCTGAACTACAGCTTTTAGAGTATAAAGGGCAGCAGATAGTTATGTCATTGTTTGAAGCGTTCAGTTCTGAGCCTGAGAGACTACTTCCCACTAATACAGCAAAACGTTGGGTGGAAGCTGATTCTGATAACTCACAACACAGAGTGCTTGCTGATTACATTTCAGGGATGACCGATGAGTACGCAACTAGGTTGTATAATCACCTCTTTTTGCCAAAATCAAATGCAGTTTTAGATTCATTAACGCCTTAGCTGAAATACAACCCGCACAAACGAGGTCACATACACCAGATCACTAGTGTTAACAGGAAAATTCATGCTTTTTAAATTTCGTAATTCTAATTCATTGACAGAAAATCAAGTGACTGATGAAACAGTCTATAAACAACGCAGAGATATATTGAAAAAGTTAGGCTACTTCGGTGCTGGATCGTTGATTGCTGCCTCTACAAAGGCGACTGCGGGTCCGTTTGATTGGTTTAGTGACGAGGACAAAGCTAAATTTGTTACATCTGCACTCAATTTTTCTAAGACACAAACTGATGTATCCTCTGACATGCTCACCCCAATAGAAAAAGCCACAGGTTATAATAACTTTTATGAATTTGGCACAGGAAAAGACGACCCCATAAATAACGCCCAGTCGTTTAATGTCGAGCCGTGGTCATTGTCGATTGAAGGTCTTGTAGAAAAACCTATCACCCTAAGTTACGACGACCTCTTTTCTTCTTTTGATTTAGAAGAACGAATTTACAGACTGCGATGTGTAGAAGCGTGGTCAATGGTGATCCCATGGATCGGATTTTCATTGGCTAATATCATTAAGAAAGCGCAGCCTTTGAGTAGCGCCAAATATGTTTCATTTCAAACCTTGTATGATCCTAAGCAAATGCCAGGGCAACGCAGTCGATTCACTGGCGGTGGCATAGACTATCCGTATGTTGAAGGTTTGAGACTTGATGAAGCAATGCAACCGTTAACGATGTTAAGTGTGGGGATGTACGGCAAAACATTACCACCCCAGAATGGGGCACCAATTAGGTTAGTAGTACCCTGGAAGTATGGCTTCAAAAGCATCAAATCTATTGTCAAAATTGTGCTGACCGACAAACAACCACCTACAACATGGCAAATCCTCGCACCTGATGAATACGGATTTTACGCTAATGTAAATCCTCAAGTAGATCACCCTAGGTGGTCACAAGCGAGGGAGCGCCGAATTACAGATGGCGGATTATTAGCTCAAAATAGAATAGACACACTGCCATTTAATGGTTATGAAGAAGTCGCTTCTTTATACAAATCGATGGACTTAAGTAAATTTTATTGAATGTTAAAAATAAATAAACCCATACGAGTTAACCCAACATTTATGCGAATGGTACGTCTATTTGGACATGGTGTTCTGCTTATATGGTTAACGGTCGTATTTTATCAAGGGTTCACTGATCAGCTAGGCGGCGATCCGGTCCAATCATTAATCAACTTCACTGGAATTGGCGCACTCAACTTACTGATTATTAGCTTGACAATCAGCCCCCTCGCTTTGCACCTAAAATTTGCACAATTGATCCCATTCAGACGCCCGATTGGATTATATTCTGCACTATATGCTTTGAGCCACTTTTACGTGTTCATTGCATTTGAATTACAGTTTGAATTGCGACTAATTGTCTCTGAAATTATTGAACGCCCGTATATAACAGTAGGCTTTATCACTCTACTCATCCTTATTGCACTGTCAGTGACTTCTTTAAATGTAATTAAAAAACGGATGGGGGCCAAGTGGTTTACGTTACATAGCTTAACCTACGTAGCCGTTATCCTTGCTGGGTTGCACTACCTATGGCTGGTTAAATTAGCTTGGTACGAACCTGCTATATACTTACTATTTTCTATCTACTTGTTAACCTTACGGCGGACTAAAATTAAAAAAATATTTAAATAACACTTGCATAGTTATTTATACAGTACTACTGTACATACACACAGCATGGATAAAAAGACAGCAGATAACTTATATGCAAACTCAACCTTATAATAGTCAGGCAGCTGGAATCTCTTCATTAACGAGTACCTCAATGGTCAACGCTCGTTTTAGTAGTCCAACTGACCAAGATGACTTGCTCGGCATTTCGTTTACTAGCCACTCCGCATTTCAATTACAAAATTCGCACACCAGAAAAAGTCGCTGGGTAGCTCATGTATCAAGTAAAACCAAATTAGCAGCGTCACATCAATTGGCACTTAATATTAAGCCAACACATACATTTACGGTATTCGATATTCTTGAACGTTTGTTATTTTCGAAGACTTGTGCAGTAATTTATACTGACGAGGCACTCCCTCTGCATAAAATGAAAATGCTTAAGAATATGGCTATGTTTAGCGGTACTGAAGTCATTTTTATCGCTGACAAATTTGAGTTTAACCTAGTCCAGTCAGGTGATTTAGAAAAAGCATAGCCAGTTTACGTTATTGAAAGTACCAAAAAAACTATAACAAGAAGGTTTTGCATCTGTTAACCCCTTATTAGTGTTGGACTATTTAACTAATTTATAACGTAGCCACTCATCATTTATTTTTAGGATCGTGACTGCTTACTAAGCGTTAACGACGAGCTCTAACCAATTATTTTCAAAGTCAGACAAACACCTCAATTGTGGTGAACCTTTTAAACTTAAATAATCAACTGATAAAGGAGTAAAAATGACGACACAGAAATGGTCGCTTATATCAAAAGCGCTTTCAGCATTGCTGCTGTTTTCGTTGCTGTTAATTTGTGATTCACTCTTAGTAACTTTTTTCTGAGTCGTTTCACCGTTACTCAATGCATCTTGGTTAATCGCAATTGTATTCTTTGTATCTGCTAATCCATCGCCAGTGTCACTGTTATTATCAAAGGGTGCTCTGGGTGTAGGCCAGAAAAACTGTTCCTGCGCTCCTCTTGACAACTTAGCCCACTGCTGGCGTAAGAAAGTCTCGGAAAAAACCACTGAATTTCTCTTAGAGTCGCTTTCATTCGCCTTTTTTAGTATTTCATTACTCACCAAGGAAACGTGCC
>JBLHOI010000229.1:0-4104 GCA_047621375.1 Glaciecola sp. | reverse complement strand
CGTACGCTTCCATTGCGTGCAGAGAGTTCTTTGAGCGCGAGAATTATATGTCGACTTGTAAGCGGGGCCTCTGCCTCTTTATTTAGCAGTCCTAGGTAAATAACTAAGGCTGGTTTACTGATTTTTCACGTTTAGGCATGCCGGAACAGGCCTAGCCGTGTATATTTAAAAAGTTAACTCTATGGCATCGCTTTCATAAATTCACTGAATTTTTGTTGTCCTTTAACGAACCATTCAGGCGTAGCTTCGCCTGTGCCTGCATGAGTCAAACTAGAGTGCGACCGTACTATTTTTTCGAGTAGCGCCTGCTGATCATCAGTAATGTCGACAAAGAAAATGTGCTTGCCTTGCTGGAGTAAATGTTGGAATTGTTTGAATTGGTAATTAGGCAACTGTATGCCAATAAAACCCCCAATCCAAGTACAAAAACCAAGTACAACGATGGATAAAAATGCAAACGGTAGCCAACCTACCGAGGAGGTATGCCACTGAAATAAATAGACTAATATCAATAATAGGCTCGCGCCAGCGATGCCAGCCGCTGCACCTAGTCGTGTCGACCTGACGACATCTTGTTTTAATACAGCTTCAATGGCATGTAAATGATGTTTTTCAACATCTGAATCATTAGCACTTAACACATGAATTTGCGGAGTAGATAGGCCTTCAGACTTTAACTCTTGTTCGACCAATTGAAGGTCTGCTAGGTCGCTACTGATATAATACTGACGTTTCATTCGCTTTCTCCCAAAAAGGTTGAGCTTTTAAGAAATATATAATTAACGCTCTAACGATGAGTATAGTAGTAAATTGAATTAAGTCGAACTTCGTTATATTTGATATTTGATTGTCGGGTCTCCTCTCTTTTTCTATGGAGCAATATAACCGTTTGTTCCTTTAGCGGAGAGATTCTGATCTTACACTTGAAATAATCCGACTTAACTTTCACCTTTAAATTAAGGAAAAGTAGGCATCATTCCATTTTTGCTACACATTATTGATTTTTATACCCAGAATACGGTTTAAAGGTGGAGGATAGCACCTAAAACCAGTAAGATACCCGACAAATTATTTTGTTAACAAAGAGCTCCCCTAGTGAAATTGATCGACTCATTGAAAGATTACAACATTAATACTAATTCTGAAATTTTACACAACCCTGACTATGACACACTTTTTAATGAGACCACAAAATCGGAACTAATGGGATTTGAAAAAGGTTTTGTTACCGAATCGGGTGCGGTATGCGTAAAAACAGGAAAATTTACTGGGCGGTCTCCTAAAGATAAATACATTGTAAAAGACAGTGTTACAGAAGATACATTGTGGTGGTCGGATCAAGGTAAAAACGACAATAAGGCGATTGATCAGGTTACTTGGGAACAACTTAAAGGATTGGTTACAAACCAGCTCAGTGGCAAACGTTTATTTGTAGTTGATGCTTTCTGTGGTGCTAACAAAGACACTCGAATGTCGGTCCGTTTTATTACCGAAGTCGCTTGGCAGGCACATTTTGTTACTAATATGTTTATTACCCCGAACGCCGAGGAATTAGCGGCTTTTGAACCTAACTTTATTGTGATGAATGGTGCCAAAGCCACCAATCCAAACTGGCAAGAACAAGGACTCAATTCTGAAAACTTCGTTGCATTTAACCTCACTGAGCGCATCCAGCTAATTGGTGGAACTTGGTACGGCGGCGAAATGAAAAAAGGCATGTTTGCCATAATGAATTACTACTTGCCGTTACAAGGAATTGCGTCAATGCATTGCAGCGCTAACGTGGGCGAAAAAGGCGACGTGGCGATTTTCTTTGGTTTATCTGGGACCGGTAAAACAACCCTTTCGACCGATCCAAAAAGACAACTTATTGGCGACGATGAGCATGGCTGGGACGACAATGGCGTATTTAACCTAGAAGGCGGTTGTTACGCAAAAACTATAAGTCTTAGTCAAGAAAACGAACCCGACATTTATGCTGCGATTAAGCGCAACGCACTTCTTGAAAACGTCACCCATGATGATGCAGGCACAATAGATTATCACGATAACTCGATCACGGAAAATACCCGTGTTTCGTACCCAATTAATCATATTGCGAATATCGTAAAGCCGATTTCTAAAGCGGGTCATGCGACGAAAGTAATCTTTTTAACTGCCGATGCCTTTGGCGTTTTACCTGCGGTAGCAAAACTAACACCGGAACAAGCGCAGTATTATTTATTATCCGGTTTTACCGCTAAGCTAGCGGGCACCGAACGAGGTATAACGGAGCCTACGCCGACATTTTCGAGCTGTTTTGGAGCCGCTTTTTTAACTCTGCATCCAACTCAGTATGCAAATGTATTGGAGAGGCGCATGCAAGCATCTAATGCTCAGGCTTACTTGGTTAATACTGGTTGGAACGGTAGCGGCAAGCGTATATCGATCAAAGCAACTCGCGCAATCATCGATGCTATTTTAGATGGCAGTATGGATGCTGAAGAATCGCACCTGTTACCCATATTTAATCTTAGTATTCCGAAACAATTAGCCGGTATCGAAGAAAATATTTTAGACCCTCGAGGCACATATACTGAAGCACAACATTGGTACGAAAAAGCAGAAGATCTTGCCGGTTTATTTGTTGATAATTTTGAGAAGTTTACTGATACGGCTCATGGACGCAGCTTAATCGACGCAGGTCCTAAACTAAGCGTAAACGGACTTTAGTTATGGGGATGAAACTTTGGCACTGTCATAATGCTCGCTCTCTTCGTCCTCTATGGGCAATGGAAGAAATGCAATTACCTTATGAAGTAGAAGTGCTACCGTTTCCACCACGTGTTTTTAAAAAGGAATTCCTAGCGATAAACCCGCTAGGAACCGTTCCTTTTTTTCAAGACGAGAAAACCAACATGACAGAATCAAGTGGTATCTGCCACTACTTGGTTGAAAAGTATAATCAGCATGGTTTTGGCCTGAAGCCAGATCATGTTCAATACGGGGATTACTTAAACTGGTTGTATCATAGTGATGCCACGTTGACATTCCCACAAACTATTGTACTCCGCTACAGTCTGTTAGAGCAGGGGGAGCGCCGTCTTCCTCAAGCTGTAGATGATTATACCGCCTGGTTCATTGCGCGTTTACGCCGCCTCGATGCCCACATCGAGTCTCGCGAATTTCTATGTGATGAGCGTTTTACCATAGCAGATATAGCAGTAGGGTACGCGTTGCACTTAGGACAATCTTTAGGGCTAGATCACAACTACAGCCCACAAGTCACAGACTATCTAAGCCGGCTTCAGTCTCGTCCGGCCTTTCAAAAAGCGTCAGCCATAGGAGCTGATCACAGCGTATTCAAATAGTTAGTATTTTTGTTCTCGAACATGAACTGTCAGCGTTTTATCCATCGCTGTAAAGTCGCTAACAGCACTTTCTCCATAATCGGCTTACTGAGAAAATCATCCATACCTGCTTCCTCGCATTTTTTTCTATTTTCGTCGAAGGCATCGGCAGTAAGTGCAATAATCGATGTTCGTTGCTGGCCTAACTGCATACTTCTAATTGTTCTGGATGCTTCATAACCGTCCATTATTGGCATCTCGCAATCCATTAGTATCAGGTCGAACGTGTTTTTCTCTGCTTGCTCGACGGCTTCTCGTCCGTTGGCAGCAGTGACTACATTGAGTCCAAAACCTTCCAACATATGTTGGGCAATAATGCGATTAATATCGCTGTCGTCTGCCACCAGTATGTCGCCTGATAATTTTGCTATCGTCGTTGGTTCGTTATTCTCATCTTCATCGAAATGGACCACAGACTCGTCTTTGGGAGCCTTTTCATCATATTTGAGATTCAATGCAACGATGAATGTAGATCCCTCCTGCGGCTTACTTTCAGCAATAATGCTTCCACCCATCAGATCGATAATTTGTTTGCTGATAGCCAACCCTAAACCCGTTCCACCATATTTTCGCGTTGTTGATTCGTCGGCTTGTTTAAATGAGTCAAAAAGCGTGTCTAAAACATCGTAAGATATACCAATGCCACTATCCTGAACTCTTATTTCAAGGCCAGCATGTGTTGGCGTTAATATCGTAGCGTTAACTTGGACCTTAA
>JBLHOI010000228.1:0-4113 GCA_047621375.1 Glaciecola sp. | reverse complement strand
GTTACGCTGCCAGAGCCAGAATATACAACCCATTGTGTAATTAACGAAAAAGCAGCACTAGGCAGTCCTTTGGTCACAGTGCAAGGGAAAAACACGGCTGGCATTTTAAATAACAGCGCCTCAGCAACTACTCGCTATACTGACTCATTGATTGAAAAGCTGCCAACCTATTTACAGGGAATGGCAACTGACCATTTGTTTTTAGCGATTAAAAATAAAGCCGAAAACGGAACTGTTATTGAAGAGTTGCACCTAAAAGCAGAAACTGATTTATCAGTAGAATTTGGTTTTTTTATTAACGTTAACAATGAAAGTAACCAGCTGCGAAGTATTAATTTTATATTACTGGGCATCGAAGGTTGGATCCAACCTGGTAAGTATACCGAGCAAGATCCAGAGCTTTATATTGTTGATTTAATGATTAAACCTTATGACGATTTTTGCCCGAACGACTATGAAACCACGATTATTATTGATGATATAGGCTACGTTAACGGGGCATTTTCATTTGTTGATATGCGTTTTGCCGTGTCATGTGAAGAAAAGGAGCTGGCTGGGCGCTTACTTTGGACAAATTCATATTTACATCCTCAACCAACAATAGAGCCAATACCGGATAACTTTTGGACACCGCCTGAGCATATATTAGCGTTAGATAAAACCCATATTTACGTTGCCGATTACAGAGGCCTTGAATTTTTACAAAATCAGGCTGATTCTATTTTTACGCTTGACGAAATTCAACGTCCACAAGGTGCTGTAGAGGCACAATTCATAAGCGCAGGCGACGCTACCTGGAGCCCGACATTGGTTACTATGGGTGGGATGAATCGATTTACTGAAGGACTCTATAATACAACACCGGATGCAACACCTTATGAGTTGGGCCCTGCACGTATGGGATGGGTGTTTGAAGGTGTTTTAATACCCGGCCAAACAGGTTTTACTATTCAAAGCTGGCCCAACTGTCAGGTTGATGAATCTTATTATGTGGTTGATAAAGCGATCTATTCAGAGCAAGGCACGCTTGACCTGCTTGATGTTCGAGTAACCTATGAATGTACTGATGGCAACACCTCGCACGCTCGATTATTATGGAATAACAACGACACGACACAACCGCCGAGGCCAGCAGAAATCCCTGACGATTTATGGAATATTTCTGAAGATATCACACTGGCAGACGGAAACTACTTGTATATAGAAGGCGATGACGGTGAGTATATTTCTGACGGGCTAACCTATGAATACCACTTCGACAATGCACAATTTGTGTTGGAGGATGATCTTGCAGGTGCCGTTAATTTTAGATTTATAACCGATAAATACGCCTCAGTTGGACTTTTTCATATGCCGTCTATTGATAAGTTTGAGAAAGGTTTTTACGGACCTTATAACTTCTCTGCTAACTCTAATCTTGCTCGTGGTTTTATCTATTTGGGCATGAATGGTCGAACCGCCAGTAAATTTGGCGGCTGGTATGCGATAGATCACGTAACTTATGAAAACGGTAAACTGACTGAAATGATTATGCGCTTTGAAGTGATCACGAATTACACAGGTAAGGCTGCAAGAGGTAAGCTTGTTTGGTCACAAGATAAAGGAAAAAAACCTTCAAACCCTCTCTCAAGTCCCAATAATTTGTGGACACCAAGCGCCAGTTTAGAAAACGCTTGCGGCGATAAAAATACTCTGCGTTTAGAAATACTAAGCAATTCTATATGGAATAGAAACGATGCACTCGGCGTGACTACTGTTGATAAGCCAGTTCACATTGTTTTTGAGCAAATAATCGGAGGTCGTGTTGTATACTCGGCAGTAAACTCTTGGCAATTAATTTTTGCAGCACAAACACCTAATACAATCTACGAGCACGTTAATGAATTTTCGCTGTACATTAACGGAACTTATTTACAAGAAAAGTTAGAAGTGGGTTTTTATGACAATATTTTGGGCAACAACCCGGCAAAGGGTTCAGTGAGCCTTGGTATGAATTCACTTACCTGTTCCACAGAAGTTGGCTGGATAAATGTTGACGAAGTGACTTACAATAGTGAGCTTGAACTCACTCATATCGACTTACGGTTTGCCTTTAGTTGTGCGTCTGAAAATAGTGATACACCAACGGTAAATGGTCGTGTTAACTGGACTAAATAAACTCAAATTAGGCATAAACTTCAGCTAAACTTAAACCGACTAAAGGTACTTTCTTTTGTTCGGTTTAAGCGCTCTGTTTAGCGAGTGGCATTCTCACTGCAAGTCTTATTACTGATAAACCAAAAATAAACAGGCCCGATGCACGCAATGCCGGCAATTCGTTGTATAGATTTTACTCAAGGTACCTTATACAATTACGCGGTGCTTTAAAAAAACTCATTCTCTATTACCTTTATATTGCAAATTCCTGGTTGCATCTTTATATTCCAAACCCATGGTTGTTTAGAATAATCGTTATTTGGAAAATTATGCCAATCAAAAATAAGTGGACGATAGTTGTAATAGGTACGGTGAGTTTAATTGCTTTGTCTGCATTTGCTCAGGAAGACGGATCTCACAGTGACTTAAATTATCACAGCAAAATGTATAACGACTACAAACATGTAGAATTTGATTTAGGGGGTGAGCCCAGCCGCTTTGCTTGGCGAGAAATGCCTGGACTCTTTCCTCATACCACTATTTATCACGACAAAATTCGTCCTTTAGCATCGGCCTTAAACAATAAGATTGATGATTGGCAGGTGATGGTAAACGCCAAGTCACAAAGCTTCAATAACTATGTTTCTGCTGATACTGGCATAGACAGTGTAATGATATTGCACAAGGGTAAGATTGTTTATCAACGTTATAAAACGGTTGGCCCACTTGAGCGTCATATGTCATGGTCAGTCACAAAGGTTGTCACTTCCACTGCGCTTGCCAAGCTTGAAGAGATGGGCAAAGTCGATATGCAATCACCCGTGAAACGCTACTTGCCAGACTTTGCGAATAGCGCTTGGGGCGATATTATTCTGCAAGATGTGGTTGATATGACATCGGGAATAGACTGCCGTGATAGTGATGGCTATCAAAATTCTGAAGTCTGTGTGTATCGCGCTGAAGAAACGCTGGGAATTACACCACAGGTTCGCAACAAAGTAAGTTCTTCAACTGAATTTTTAAAAACCATGAGTGCTCACCGCAAAGCGGGTGAAGAAACCGAATATACGTCGTCAAATACGATAATTACGGGCTTAGTGGTTGAAGCGATAACTAAAAAGCCGATTTCTCGTGCGATTGCTGAATTACTATGGAGACCAATGGGAGCTGAAGCAGACGGACTTATGGTTATAAATAGTTATGGTGAGGCCTATACTTCTGGTGGCCTGAGTGCACGACTAAAAGACATTGCAAGATTTGGCTTAATGTTTATTGACGACGATGAAGCTTGGGAGAAAATCGGAAAGTCTCATCGTGATTTTTTAAAGAATAAACATCGTCCTCTGTTTTCTGATGCAAGAGTAGAACAATTGAATTCACTGTTTGACGGCGATGCACCCTTGCACAGCCGATGGCAATGGGACTTGATTTGGGAAGATGGGGATATGTTTAAATCAGGCTATTCTGGTCAAGGCATTTATGTATCGCCAAACAATGACATGGTGATGGTATGGTTTGGCACCGCAGATACTGAATTTCGTGACCATGAATTGCTTCCCATTGCGCGTAAATTATCAAGTTCGGGGTTATTTAAAGAATAACGCTGGGATAGCAATGCGCACTTTCGGAATGCGCAGGACATACACTCAACGGTCGGCTAAACCGCAGTAGCTGTCATAGCCGTTCTAATATGTAGAAGCCGTTTTTGTCATTTGCAGCAGTCGATGCGAACCAGATTGGCAGGCTCTGCTTAGCAGACAGCTAACTAAGCATCACCCGTTTTGCAGCTTAATTAACCTTGGCTTCTTAACGCTATTTGGTGTGTTTTTCGATGCTCGCATTTACCGTTCACTTACTGGCATACGGTGTAGGTTCATATTGATTAAAATTGATTTTTGGAGAAATACCTAGCAACAAGAAGGATGCTTTGGACATGAATTACATTCACCTCAGTTAAGTACTTTTTAGTGGGCATTT
>JBLHOI010000227.1:0-4122 GCA_047621375.1 Glaciecola sp. | reverse complement strand
TCCGCTGCAATCCGATTTATTTAGTGGTTTGATAGGCGAGAGATATGATCTGATTGTTTCAAATCCACCCTACGTTGATGCGAATGATATGGCTGACTTGCCCGCAGAATTTCACCATGAGCCTGCACATGCGTTGGCAGCCGGAGAGGATGGCTTGGATTTGGTCGAAATTATGCTACAACAAGCTTCTCAATATATGACTGATGGTGCTTGGTTGTTTGTTGAAGTGGGTAACAGTGAAGTGCATATTGCTTCTCGTTTCCCTGGCTTAAAGGTTGATTGGTGTGAGTTGTCCCAAGGTGGCAGTGGAATATTTGCCATACAAAAAGAGACACTTGTTACTTATTGGCAAGAAGCAAAGTAGACGGGCAGTGAGCATTGATTTTGTACAAATTATATCTGCTAGACTCTCGAAAGATTTATGCCACATCAAAATGAATTAGAAAAGAAATAAGGAAAGAACAATATGTCTGGGAATACAATAGGTAAACTATTTACTGTGACAACCTTCGGAGAAAGTCACGGTATTGCCATCGGTGGCGTGGTTGATGGTTGCCCTCCAGGACTAGAGTTGAGTGAAGCCGATTTGCAGTGCGATTTAGATCGTCGCAAACCCGGAACATCTCGTTATACCACTGCTCGCAGAGAAGATGATGAGGTTCAAATTCTTAGTGGTGTTTTTGAAGGTAAATCCACAGGTACGAGCATTGGTTTACTGATCAATAATAAAGACCAACGCAGCCAAGATTACTCAAAAATTAAAGATTCATTTCGTCCAGGTCATGCGGATTATACTTATCAGCAGAAATTTGGTTTCAGAGACTATCGTGGCGGTGGTCGCTCATCTGCTCGAGAAACGGCAGTGCGGGTTGCTGCAGGCGGTATTGCTAAAAAGTATCTGAAACAACAATACGGAATAGAAGTACGTGGTTATATTAGCCAATTAGGTCCAATTGCTGTCGATAAAGTGGATCATAGCGTCACTAATACGAATCCCTTCTTCTGCCCAGATGAAACTAAGTTAGAAGCACTAGATGCGTATATGCGGGACTTAAAGAAAGAAGGCAATTCAATAGGTGCAAAAATAAGCGTAAGCGCTACCAATGTTCCTGTGGGCTTAGGTGAGCCGGTATTTGATAGACTTGACGCTGATATTGCCCATGCAATGATGGGAATTAATGCAGTGAAAGGCGTTGAAATTGGCGATGGCTTTGACGTTGTTAATCAAAAAGGCACCGAACATAGAGATGAGATGTCGCCTGAGGGTTTTCATAGCAACCATGCTGGAGGCATCTTAGGGGGGATTTCCAGTGGTCAAGAGATCATAGTACATATGGCGCTTAAACCAACTTCTAGCATTAGCATTTCAGGCCAGTCGGTGGATATTAATGGCAATCCGGATGATGTAATTACAAAAGGACGTCATGATCCTTGTGTTGGTATTCGAGCTGTTCCTATAGCAGAAGCAATGTTAGCGATCGTATTGATGGATCATTTATTGCGTCATCGAGCGCAAAACAGTCTAGTGAATTCGATAACGCCAATCATTCCAGCGCAGCGTTAATCATAAGCCATGTTTATTGAATACCACCTTCTAAAAAAGGGATAAGCCTTGCTACTGTCAAAACTCATCACGACGAAAAGTAAGGCGGCTATTTCGAGTCCTACAAATTTAGGGCTTATTTCTTTAACTTATTTTTTCTACTTCGGTCAGTTAGGTGTTATCACTCCATTTGCGGGTGTCTTCCTCGATGGGCGTGGTTTCAGTTCACAAGAGATCGGCAGCTTACTCGCTATTATTACACTTACGCGTGTGTTGGGACCCAATTTATGGGCGGCTGTTGCCGATAAAACGGGGCGGGGTGCTGATATTGTTCGCTTCGGTTGCTTACTTGCATTCATCACCTTTACGGCAGTTTACTTTTCATTTAGTTTTTGGGCGCTAACCTTTAGCTTTGGGATTATGATGATGTTTTGGACAGCTGTTCTGCCCCAGCTCGAAGTCATCACGGTGAATGCGACTAAGGAAAGTAAGGGAGGCTATGGTGCTGTGCGACTTTGGGGCAGTATCGGTTTTATTGCACTGAGCTTAATTATTGGTTTTCTTCTCGATTTCTTCTCGACCGAAGTGATTATTTATACTGCTAGCTTTTGTCTATTCGCGTTGTATGTCAGCTCGCTCTTTATTGCCTCACCTGAAGTCGTCCCAAAACACGAGAGGGTAGTCGTCAACGAATGGCCCAAGGTGCGCAGTTTAGTTTTTATCGCTTTTATTATTTCTGCTGTTTTTCTACAAATCAGTTTTGGTTCATATTATAGCTTTTTTGCACTTTATATGGGAGAACTTGACTATTCGGGTAAACAAACCGGCTTATTTATTGCTGTCGGTGTGTTATCTGAGATTGGTATTTTTCTCATTGCATCACGATTCATTGCAAAGTTTGGTGTGAAGTGGATGTTGATATTTTCAATGTTGTTGACGTCTATTCGATGGCTTTGCTTGGCACTAGTCCCTGAATTTACCAGTGTCATAATTTTCAGCCAAACACTGCATGCTTTTAGCTTTGGCATGACGCATGCGACCTCGGTACATTTTTTACATACCTATTTTGCCAGCGGGTTCCAAAGTAGAGCGCAAGCATTGTATGTCAGTATTGCGTTTGGTATCGGTGGCGCTTTAGGGAGTTTTATTGCCGGAAATACTTGGATGCAAGGAGCAGGGGCTGAGAAGAGTTTTTTAATATCAGCAAGTTTTGCTTTTATAGGCGCTTTCGCATTGCTCTTAGTTAGCAGCAATGCTTTTTCTGGACAAAAAGCGTTATTAGAAAAATACTAAAAAGGATAATCAAATGGTCAAGGTAATGAAATTAGTTAAGCTCTCAATGTCATCATTACTTATTTACTTCATCGCGTTTCCTGCATCAGCTCAATCCGATTCCGATATAATTGTTGCTTCTGTTAGTTATGTGGACCGCATTTCCGAAGTCATTGCAGGAAACCCTTCAGATAAAATAATTAGGTTGAGCAACTTCCAAAAAATAACCGACACATCTAGTTATACTAATCAGCCTTACTTCATCAATGGCGATAGTGCTTTAGTTTATACCCAAATGATAAAGGGTGTAAATATCAGTCAAATGGATATTTTTGTGTATGACTTCGCTACTCAGTCTTCAACAAACTTAAGCAATTCACTAACCAGTGAATATAGCGCGACACCGACGCCTGATGGCAAGGAGCTTTCAGTGATAAGAGTCAATAGTGAAGGAAAACAGGAACTGTGGTCTTTGCAGTTCAACGATGGTGAAGCTATAAAAAACTTATTACCCGGAGTTGAGCCAGTTGGTTATCATGTCTGGGATGGTGCGACAAAAGTTCTCCTATTTGTTCTGGGGGAACCTAATACGCTGCGCTTAGCTAGTATTAATAAACCAACAGATCTGGGGAGGGTGCTCGATACCAAAATAGGGCCGAGTTTATGGTCAATACCCAATTCAAATTTGTACAGTTACACTAAAAATATAGATGAAACAACATGGCAACTGCGTTCTGTTAATACTCAAACAAACAGCGCAGCTGCATTGGTTACTATGCCCGTAGGCAGTGTCTATTACGCATGGTCACCAGAGAGTTATGCTGTGACGGCGGTGAAAAATAAGTTGTATCAATGGAAGTACGAGAGTGGAGATAACAAGTGGACTGAATTTGTCGACTTAACGGAACAATGCCCAGGTGATATAAGTCGTGTAAGCTTTTCCAGCAAGGGTGATAAAATCGCAATTGTTTGTGCCCGCGGGGCTCCAACTGATTAAAATATAGGACCTAAAGCAGTTATCAAGGCAGCCATTAGTGATAGGTAATAAGTGTTATAATAATCCTTCGGAAAGCCGAGTCAGTTACAAGCTCAACCTCGTGATTTATAAAAATAGTTTGAAACTGTAATAACACATGGCAAAAATGAGTACGAATGCACAGCTAAAACTCATACTGTTAGTCTAACTCTTCAATTAAATACCAAATTTCAGACAAAAAAAAACCACCAGTCATTGGTGGTTTTTATTGACTACAATATGTCGTTAGAGCCATTTATGTTAAGACTCTTCTGCTCATACCTTATGCGAA
>JBLHOI010000226.1:0-4178 GCA_047621375.1 Glaciecola sp. | reverse complement strand
GCTAAAGGCACAAGGAATAAACTGGTGATAGTACTGAACAACAGACCACCAATAATTGCTATCGCCATAGGCGCATAAGGAGGGCCATCACCACCAATATTAACGTCGCCAACGGCCAGCGGTAGCAACCCTAAAACGGTAGTTAACACTGTCATTAGGATAGGTCTAACACGAGTTAAACAACCGTCAATTATTGCATCCGGCACACTCATGCCAGTGTTAGCTAGATGATTTATCCGGTCGACTAGCACAATGCCGTTGTTAACCACGATACCCATTAGAATCAACATGCCGATCATCCCCATCACCGTCATCGCATTACCGGTTATTAGGAATGCCCAGAAAACACCCGTAAATGAGAAAATAAGTGAGGTAAGAACTGCTGTTGGCAGCAACAATGACTCGAACAGTGCGGCCATCACAATATATATCATGACGATAGCTAGTATCATATTTGTTAGCATTATCGATTGGTCTTCATCTTGGCGCTGAAAACTTCCCTCTAAAGACCACGAATATCCAGCAGGCAATTCAATGTTCTGCATAATTAACTCAATCCGTTCGCGAGCTTCGTCTACGGTAATATCAGACTCCAAGTTACCACCGATACTCAGTGAGGTTTGGCGCGAGCTGCGTTGTATTTGAGATAAACGTGGCTCGACTTTCATGCTTGCCACCATATCCAATGTCACATTCTGATCCTCATCACGAAAAATAGTCAGATTACGCAGCTTTTCGACTGAGGTTTGTAGCGACTCGTCGTACATCAATCGGATACTAACTTCTCCGTCTGTTTCACCCCTGAATGTACGTAAATTTGAACCGCGTAGTGCCGTGCTCACCATTGTCGCCACATCTGTTGAACTCAAACCAAAACGAAAGGCTTTTTCTCTATTTACAGTCAGTTGCAGCTCAAAATCTTGACCGTCCACATCGGTTTTCACATCCGTTAAGCCCTCTACACTATTTAACACTGGTACAATTTGATTAGCTAATTCCAATAGGTTTTCAGAGCTCTGACCAAATAGAGTAAGTCGCACACCTCCACCTGACCCCTCATCCCACTGAAACGAAGGTTTAGCTCTAGCAAATAATGGCATTGTCTCTTTAATGTCATTTTTTAAGTCGCTTACTTTTACGGGTATGTCATCTTCTAAGGTAATTCCCGATACAGCAAAACCTGCAGTGTAGTAACTATAAACTTGCTTGATATGAAATTTCGCTTTATTCGCATATAAATAGTCCTCCATTTTGGCAACCGATTTTTCTACTTCCCCTAAACTATAATTCCCTTGAATATCATAATTCAGCCAAATACGGTCTTGGCTATTGTTACTGTCATCATCACTTTTCAACAATGTCAGTGGGATACTAGTACTTAATAAAATTGCAATTGCGATGACACCTGTCGCTTTTTGGTGCGCAAGTGTCCATCTCAACACATATTCATACATTGCTTTTAATTTTGACGGCTTTTGTTGCGCCGATTTTAGCTGAATTTTAAGTTTTGTTGTGAGTAAAGGAATAAGAGTTTGGGCAATCAGCAGCGACGCCACTAACGATATACAAATTGAGACCGCTACGTGTTCTAAGAATACAGTTATCTCTGCTTTCACCCCAACAATGTTAGGCAAAAACACTATCACGGTGGTCGCCGTACCGGCAATAATCGCTAGGCTAACTAACGAAACGCCTTTTTTAGTTGCTTCTATTATGTCATTAGACTTTTCACGTTCTTGAAAAATACTCTCCGTCACCACTACTGCGTTATCCACCAACATCCCGACTGCCAGCATCAAACCCATAAGGGATAATATATTTAACGTGTAACCCATGAAATACATACAAGCGAGTGTGATACAGATAGCGAAGGGGACAGATAACACGACTACCAGCGTCGTTGCCAAATTACGTAAAAATAAATACAACACAATAATTGATAAAAACCCACCAAGTAAGCCTGAATTTATTAAGTCTTGCAGCGATTGAGTAACACTAGTTGCTTCATCTTGCATAATAAAAACATTGATGCCGCTAAATGCGCTGCTGTTTTTTACATTTTCAATTTCTGCCATGACGGCGTCAGACACTTCAACTAAGTTTGCACCCGACTCTCTGAAGATATTCAAACCAATCGCATGGGTCTTATCTAAGTGCCTACCTTCCATCGCCTTTGGTGTTTCATACATCACTTGCGCAATGTCACTGAGTCGAACATTGCGCATCACCACTAGGTCGGTAATTTCTTCTATGCTCTTATATTCACCTGTCGGATTAACCGTAATTTTTTGGTCTAGATCGAAAAATTGTCCGGCTGTCATAGAAAAATTAGCTTCGCGCAAGGTAGTGGTTAATGCGTCAACATCAACATGTAGTGCAGCGACTCGATCAGGGTCAAGACGAATTGCAATCTGTTTTTTTTGCACGCCATATAATTCCACTCTTGAAACGCCTTTAATGCGTTCAATCGGCATTTTCAAATTACGCTCTAACAAATCAAATGAATTTGAAATATCGCGGTCACTAGACAAACGCAGTTGAAACACCGGCATATCAGATAAGTTGAATTTGTATACCATGACACGCTCAACATCGCTTGGCAGTAGATGACGTATAGCATCAATTTTTTCGCGAGCTTCTATACTTTTAGCTTTTATATTTGCGTCCCAGTCAAAACGAATATTGATTTCAGCACTGTTTTCATTCGAAACAGAACGCAGTCGCTTAATACCCGACATGGTCGCTAACGCCTCTTCGACCGGACGCGTGATCATTTTCTCAATTTCTGCTGGTGTTGCATCTTGATAAGGTACTTGGATAAATAGTTCAGGGAAGTCGATACCAGGAAACTTTTCTAAAGGTAAATAACGACTCGCGCCGAGTCCCATAATAAGTAACGAAAAAAACAACATTGTGATAGTAACCGGACGCCGTATAGCGAATGAAGCGAGCAATGCACCTGCATGTGAGAACTTATCCATGGCTAAGCTCCTCGGCTGTTTTTACTTTCGGTGCAGTAGGATCCTGAACTGAATTAGGAACAGACTTAAATTGTTTGCGATCGAACAAACTGTACAACACAGGAATAAGGAAAAGGGTTAGCAAAGATGCGAATAACAAGCCAAAGATAACGGTAATTGCCATAGGTGTGCGAATTTCAGAGCCTTCACCAAAACCTATTGCCATCGGTAATAGGCCTAATACAGTGGTTAACGTTGTCATCAAAATGGGGCGTAATCGACTTTGTGCAGCTTCTATTATTGCCACGCCCTTTTCAACACCACTTTGGCGCAGTTGGTTAATCCGGTCAATTAACACAATCGCATTATTAACCACAATACCTGCCAGCATAATTAAGCCGATAAAAACCACGACACTTACATTTGTGCTTGTTAGCACTAAGCCATAAATTGAGCCGGCGCAGGCCATCGGCACAGTAAACAAAATAAGGAACGGGTGTAGGAAAGATTCAAATTGTGAAGCCATCACGAGATACACCATGAATACTGCCAACGCAAAAGCAAGATAGAGGGACTCAAAACTGGCCTTCATTTCCTCGCTTTGCCCAGCTACCTTTGCTTGCAGACTGATAGGCAATTGAATATTATCGATTGCTTGTTGTGCATCATTTGCGGCCGCGCCAAGATCACCATAAGCTAAGTTAGCTGAAACCAGCACAACACGTTGTTGATCGACGCGGCTAATTTCACTTGGGCCTACTGACATTTCAATATCAGCCACAGCCGACAATGGAATAGATGGCGAGGCGCCAGGATTAATAATAATTCTCCCAATATCGGCTACCGAATCACGCTGTTGCTCTTTGTTACGCACCAATATATCGACTTTTCTTTCATCAATACTGAATTTACTCGCAATTTCCCCACCTATTTTAGTGGCGATCAGCTTAGATACCGTGGGCGCGTTCAAACCTAATTGAGCTAATTTAGAGTGGTCAAAATTAATCTTCAATTCAGGGTTGCCGCTTTGCAAAGAACTTTCGATATCAGCAAAACGATTATTTTTTGCAAGCTCATCAGCGAGCACATCGCCATATCTTTTTAAATTAACCAAATCATATCCAATGATCTCAATTTCCAGCGGTGTTGAAAAACTGAATAATTCTGGTGCGCCAAATTTACTTTGTATTCCCGCCTTATTTCGTAGATAAGCGCGCA
>JBLHOI010000225.1:0-4196 GCA_047621375.1 Glaciecola sp. | reverse complement strand
CTACTCTAAATTAAAAAAGTAATGACGTAAAAATCGAGAACATTATGTATTTTACGCCCAAATTAGCTGTAATTTTCGGCATTTTACAAATAATTACGTATTTATTGACTCTTTTCCAACAATATAGTTGGTTATTCTGCCTCAAAGCATTAAAATTTATGGGCATTTCAACGTTGCGCGCAATCACGTTTCAAAATTCTGAGTGTTTAGATGCGAAAGCGTCAATATGCAAAAATTAGTATTGGCTTAAAGAGCCTGAGACTAGCTAAAAAGGTTACCTAAAAAATCATTTAATGATCAAATTTTTTTCTACCATCACGCTCAGTATCAGTGCATTTTTTGTAAGTGCGCAAAACATTGAGTTGTGCATACCTCAGAGCGCTAAATTTGACCCTTCGTTGTTAACCACAAACAAACAAGTCAGAGTCAGTTCTGACGTTGCTCAGGTGATTCAGAACAGTTCAGCTTTATTTAATGGTAACGTTACCATTACTAGCCCAAATTCAATGATTAATGCTGATGTTGCACAAATAGACAATAATGGCAAACAAGTCACCGCTAGTGGCGATGTGCTTTACCGTGACCAAACATTGCAAGTCGAAAGTCAAGGCGTTGAATTAAATAGCGATCTGAAGCTATTACAAATGCAAGATACTGAATATCAGTTTAAGGGCATTTCAGGGCGAGGATCGGCGGATTTGCTTTCACTCTCTGGCGAGCAAGGCTTGCGGTTAGAGCAAGTCTCATTTACGACTTGCCCAAAAGGTGGTGAAGATTGGAAAATGTTTGCGAGCGAAATAGTCATTGATAAAGACAGTCCATTCGGCGAGGCTTACAATACCAAGTTTTATGTTGGTGGTGTTCCTGTATTTTGGCTTCCCTATTTTGCGTTTCCGGTGACGGCTGAGCGTCAGAGCGGTTTATTGTTTCCAAATATTGGTAGCTCAAGTCGCACAGGTGCAGAGTATGAACAACCATTGTACTGGAATATTGCGCCTAACTATGATGCAACTATCTCACCAAGGCTAATGACTAATCGTGGTATTCAGCTAAAAACAGAGTTTCGCTATTTGTTCAGCCAAAGCCAGGGGGAAGTCCAATTAGAATATTTATCCAAAGATATCGACACTGAAACTCAAAACGCACGATATTTTTATCGCTATTTGCATCAAGGAAAGATCAGTGAAAAGTGGAATCTAAACATCGATTTCAGTGGAATAAGTGATGATAACTATATTGTTGATCTCGGGTCTGAGTATTATAATCGTGCTGATACCCATTTATACCGGCAGGTTGGCATAAGTTACTACTCGCCTAGCTTAGATTTTTCATTGAATTTCCGAGACTTTGAAGTGGTAGGCGACCATCCGGACGTGTATCGTGCATTGCCAGAAATGAAACTCAATTATGCCACCGACTTAACTGAATATGTTGATTTTACTCTTGCGAGTGAAGCGGCGTATTTTGAAAACATACTTGATTCAAAACCCAATGCTTTTCGGGTTCATATTGAACCCAGTTTGTCATTGCCGTATCAACGTGCATGGGGTGAATTATTAGCGGAGGTTAGCCTGTTGCAGACCTACTATGAACAAGAACTGTCAGAGGGCTCATTGGGTGAGTTGGACGAAAGTGTTAGCAGAACGGTCGGCCAAGGAAGATTATATGGTTCACTTATTTTTGAAAAAGAAGAGTTAATATTGGATAATGAGTACTCACTGACCATCGAGCCTAAAGTGCAGTACCTCTACACAAGCTTTAAGGACCAAGACAATATCGGCCTGTATGACACTACGCCCCTGTTGACGACCTTTAATAATTTATTTCGAGGTCAAGAATTTACTGGTTTGGATCGAATAAACGATAATAATCAATTTACGCTGGGTGCCACAGCGAGATTAGTAGACCAACAAAATAGAGAGAAGCTTGTGTTAAGTGTTGGTCAAATATTTTATTTACGAGACAGTAAATTGATAAGTAGCGCAAGAGAGGATAAGCGCTCGGCTTTAGCCGCAGAATTTGATTGGCAAGTGAACCAACGCTGGTTTTTACACTCTGACATTCAAGTTGCTACGCAAACACAAAAAGTAGAACGTAGTAGTATTGCGACTGAGTACCGCATTGACGATAATAAACTGATTCAAATGAACCATCGTTATATTCGTGATCTTTCCGGAGAGGAAATAAACCAGTTTGGTGTGACAGCGAGCTGGCCAATAAACCAAAATTGGCATTGGGTGGGACGTTGGTATAGAGACGCTCAACGATCAAGAACGACTGAAAGCTTTACCGGCATTCAGTACGAAAGCTGTTGCTGGGCGCTGCGTGTGACTTATCAGCGCAGCCTGAGTAATCGATTTGATGCTACCGGTTTGAGAACAACAGATGAGTTTGATTCAGGTATGGCCTTACAATTTATTATAAAGGGTATAGGTAGCCGAAGAAGTAATTCCGATATTTTAGAACAAGGTATGTTTGGTTACCGCCAACCCTATGTTTTAAATTAACTAGATTTTGATGTTATATAATTAGAGAAAATATGAAATACAGATTATTTAAAGCAAGCTTACTGAGTGTTTCCATGCTTTTCAGCATGCTGGCAAACGCAGTTGAAGAAAGACTCGACAAGGTGTCCGTCATAGTCGATCAGGGCGTAATTCTTGAAACTGAAATATCCGAGCTTGTAGATGGGGTAAAACAAGGTGCAGTGGCTCAAGGGCAAGCATTGCCCTCAGATAGAGCTTTGCGTACTCAGGCAATTGAGCGCTTAATCTTAAAGAATTTGCAAATGCAAATGGCAAAACGTATGGGTATTCAAATTAGCGACCCACAATTGGACCAGACTATTGGCAATATCGCAAAGGAAGACAATATCAGTGTAGAGCAGTTGCGTGAAAAAGTTCAAGCAGACGGCTTATCATACGAAGTGTATCGCGAGAAAGTACGTGAAGAATTAATAACAGGTGAAGTAACCCGTGCAAATGTAAGGCGTCGTGTCTATATAACGCCGCAAGAAATCAGTACTTTGGTTAACTTGATCAACCAACAAGGTGCAGAACAAGCTGAGTATCGTTTAGGTCACATCCTTATTGCGGTGCCATCGGGCGCAACAGAAGAGCAAATTTCTGCATCGAGAGGAACTGCAGACAGAGTTCTTGAGCTATTAAATTCTGGGTCTGATTTTACCAAAATTGCTATCGCATCATCTTCTGGTCCGAAGGCTCTTGAGGGTGGTGACTTGGGTTTTATGAATGTAAACTCTATGCCAACCCTGTTTGCCGAAGCAATACAAAGCAAGAAAAAAGACGCCTTAATTGGTCCATTGCGCAGTGGAGCAGGTTTTCACGTTTTGAAAATAGTAGAATTAAGAGGCATAGAGACCGTTGAGGTTGAAGAAGTTAATGCGCGTCATATTTTAGTGTCACCATCGATTATTCTTAGCGACCAAAAAGCAGAGAAAATGCTTAAAGAATTCCGTACCAAGCTTATTGAAGGAGAAGAAGATTTTGCAACGCTAGCAAAAGAATACTCGGAAGATCCGGGCTCGGCTTTAAAAGGCGGTGTATTAGGTTGGAATGATCCTAGTGTATATGTGCCTGAGTTTAAACAAGCACTCAGCACACTTGAAAAAGATGAATACAGTCAACCAATCAGAACTGTACACGGTTGGCATTTGATACAGCTAATTGAGCGTCGTATAGATGATGCGACAGAAAAACGTAAAGAAGATCGCGCGTATCAATTATTATTTAACAGAAAATTTAATGAAGAAACCGATACTTGGTTACGTGAAATGCGCGATGGTGCTTACATTGAATTACTTGATAAAAAAGACCTTTAATGTCAAAAAATCTAAAGATTGCTGTTACACCTGGTGAGCCAGCGGGTATTGGCCCAGACCTTATTATTATGCTATCCCAGCAACACTGGGAAGCTCAGTTGGTGATTTATGCCGACGCGTATATGCTACAAGAGCGGGCAAAGCTGCTTGGTATTGAGCTAGATATTGTCCCGTATGAAGAGGATAGTACTTACATACAGCGACCCGGACAGTTGATTGTTAAGCATATTCCTGTAAAAGTGCCAGTAATAGCTGGAAAGTTAGATAGCGAAAATGGTCATTATGTTGTTGAGACCCTTCGTCAAGCATGCGATGAGAATATTAGCGGAAAATTCGACGCTGTTGTTACTGGCCC
>JBLHOI010000224.1:0-4196 GCA_047621375.1 Glaciecola sp. | reverse complement strand
TTTTCTCAAGAAAGATTATTGGAAAGACGTTAAAAAATAACGACTTACCTCTAGTGATAAAATAAAAGGGGCAGTGCGCCCCTTTTACTGTTTTTAACTGTTTATTTTTTTTAATTCTCTTTTTGAGAGAGAATTCGGAGGTTTTAATGGCTGTAGCCGCAAACAAACGTTCAATAATGACGTTGTTTTCTGACAATATTGATATTTATAGTCACCAAGTACGCATAGTATTGGCGGAAAAAGGTGTAGGCGTAGAAATAAGCTATCTTGACCCGACTCAACTGAGTGAGGATTTACTGGAATTGAACCCGTACGGAACAGTTCCAACGTTAGTTGATAGAGAGTTAGTGTTGTATAAGTCTCACATTATCATGGAGTACTTAGATGAGCGTTTTCCACATCCACCATTAATGCCTGTCTACCCAGTGTCACGTGGTGAGAGCCGCTTGATGATGCATCGCGTGGAGCATGATTGGTATGCGTTAGCAGCTAAGATTTTTCGCAATGAGCCAGGTGCAGATGAAGCACGCACAGAGTTGCGTGAATCGTTGCTTGCCTTGGGTCCAATTTTTGCAGAAAAAGCCTATTTTATGAGTGATGAATTTAGTTTGGTTGACTGCTATCTAGCACCGCTGTTGTGGCGTTTACCAGCACTAAATATCACATTAAGTGGTGCTGGCAGCAAAGACGTTGTTGCCTATATGAATCGTATATTTGAACGTGGTTCTTTCAAAGCATCTTTGACTGATCAAGAACGCGAAATTCATAATCCTTTATAAGTAAGTTATTAAATACGACCTATGTCAATAGGTCGTATTTAAACCATCCTTTGCCTATCCTTTTCGTTTAAGATTAACCTGAGAGAACAAATGGACAATATGACCAGCAACCAACCGTATTTACTTCGTGCTTTTAGCGACTGGATCATTGATAACGGTTTGACCCCTTACATCGTGGTCGAAGCGGAAATACCGGGTGTAGAGGTCCCTAGGCAGTTTGTAAAAGATGGCCAAATCGTTCTAAATATATCACCAAGTGCTTGTGTAAATTTAAACGTAGGACTAGAGGGAGTTGCGTTTCAAGCTAGATTCTCTGGTCAGCCTATGCAAGTATTTGTTCCAAGTATTGCTGTTAGTGCGATATATGCTCGTGAGAACGGAGCAGGAACCGTATTTACCTATACACCCGAAGAGATGGATGAATACCAAAAGAGTACGTTGGGGTCATTGAGCGCGCTTTCTATAGAGCCGGCCAAGAAACTTGAAAGTGTTAAATCAACTGGAAAGAACTCTGCAAAAAAGCAAGAGACTAATAAGTTAACGTTAACGCCAGAAAGTAACATGAGTAGTACTGAAAACGCATCGAAATTGAGCAGTGGAAAATCTAAACCACCTAGCTTGAAGGTGATTAAATAACGTTATATCTACAGCATATTTAGACTGCGTGTCAAAGCACACGCGTCTCTTTTAAGTATTGCCTATTGAGGGATAAGTTCCATTACTCTTATCACCTTGGAAACGCCCTCGACATTTCGAGCGGCATCAACTGCTGCAGCCGCCTCTTCCTTGGTAAGCAGACCCATAATAAATACTTCACTATCTTCAACTACAAGAACCAGTTTAAATAGAGGAATTTTTTCATCGGCCAGCATGATGGTTTTAATTTTTGAAGCCAGCCAAACATCATTCATTGTCGAAGTTGCAGGAATAGGACTTGCTAGTCTGATTTGATTATGGACTTTCACCACATTTTGCACCGCAGTTGAGGTCTTTTCGACGTCAATAATCATCGTTTGCGATGGTGCTTGACCGGTCAAAAGAACTTGACCGTTGTATACATCAACGGTCACTGCTGCATTGTCTTTGACTAGTGGAATATCATTGATGGCACTTCTGACTCTACTTTGCGTCGTTTTGTCATCTATTTGTGTACCAACGGTGCGCCGGTCTGTAGCTGATGCGGTTGCAGCTGCACCTACCGTACCTACCGTTATTAATGCGCAACCTGTTTGCATCAACGCAACAACAATAATTAATATCGTAGCGCTCTTTGTGCGGCTAAACATAAAACCTACTCTTTATTCTGATTCACTGATTGGGAATAGTGCATTGTCTATTGACTCGCACAAATTATGTATAACTAAAAGATGCACTTCTTGTATCCGTGCAGTACGCGATGAAGGAACCCTAATTTCAACGTCATTCTCACTTAAGAATCCCGCCATTTCGCCACCGTCTTTGCCAGTTAGAGCGACAATTGTCATATCACGACCCAGTGCAGCTTCCATTGCGTTAATAATGTTACGGCTATTACCACTGGTTGAAATCGCTAGCAAAATATCTCCAGGCTGCCCAAGTGCTTTAATCTGTTTTGAAAAAATTTCATCAAAGCTATAATCATTGGCAATGGACGTGATTGTAGAACTGTCGGTGGTTAAAGCCATAGCTGGCAATGACGGCCGATCACGCTCATAGCGATTCAATAGTTCTGATGAGAAGTGCTGTGCGTCAGCTGCTGAACCACCATTACCACAACTTAAAATCTTGTTACCACGAATAAGTGCTTGCACCATCATGTTGGCTGCTTTCTCTATTGGAACCGGGAGCTCTTCAGCAGCTGCAATCTTAGTTTGAATGCTTTCGGTGAAACTCTTTCTAATATTATCCAGCATTAATTACCCCTTAGTAGTTTCCGTGTCGCGATATTTTGTCGATCGTAATTACACGTTCTTAATCCAGTTTACCTGCTCGCCATCAATTGCTACAACATCTATTCGTAAATTTGTGTGATGAGTGTTCATTTTGTTTTGCAATAAATAGCAATTAATGGCCCTTTCAAGCCGTTTTCGCTTCTTAAATGTAAAATACTCCGCAGCACAACCGTAGGTATTTGTTGACCGAAATTTAACCTCAACAAACACAAGTTGTTGCTTGTCTAACATAATCAGGTCTATCTCTCCGACTTTTACCCTGTAGTTTTGTTCCAAAAACTGCAGTGAATTATCGAGTAAATACTGTTTTGCAAGTTGTTCGGCGTCGTGGCCAGTTGAGCTAGCCATGTATTGATAGGACAGCAAATGATTAAAAGACGGTGGCTTGGTTTATTGAATCGTTCTCAATAACTGCACTAGGTAAGTCCCTAGTTACTTGCCGCTTATCGTTGACGCTTAGTTTACCCGACAACCCGTTTAAGTCAGTGTGGCTAAAGTACGCTAATTGCTGCATTTTTTCTGAAAACTGAAAGGCGTCGTAGCCAAACGCAAATAAACGTAAGAATGTACTGGGTGGATTGTTCCAAAGGTTATCGACCTGGCTTGCGAGTTGACTGTCTCTTTGAGTTGGCATTAGAAAGGGCATATCAACAAAAACTAAATTACGTAAATCGCGAATACTGTTTTTATTGAGTTGATGTTGATAGCTATATGAAGTTGCAAATACAGGAATAGTCCGCTCTGTAAAAAGGCTGATGCTGGCTTCGATAATAGGGTTTAACAATTCAACTTGTTGCGGTAGCGCGAAGACAACAAAGGCGTCTACATCCCTTCTATTACGAGTGACGCTATGCACTGTTTCAGTTGTTAAATTTGACATCTGACTGATACGTTTTTGGCTTTGCAGTACATCAAGTGCGGCCGTAATACCGATACGAAGGCCTTTGTTATCTGAAAAGGTGACAACTTTGGGTCGCTTTATTTCGTCAAGGCCATTTAACGCTGTCCAATGTGCGATAAAAGCTTCTATCATCCGGCGACTAACTGCGGAGCCATTGCTAATAATAATGGGGGTTCTTATCCCTTCTTTTTTCATTAAGTTTGCAAGTTGTGTTGCTTCATCTTCAGGTGCTAGCGCAAAATACACTTTAGCCGACGTGTTTCCAGAGGATACACCGAGGGCTTGATTGCTACTTTGACCATGCGCCGAGTGCTCGAGGCTTCGGGGAGGCGATAAGTTGGGTAAGCTATTATTCGATCTGCTATCAGCTTCTTCCTTTAATATTGACCCGATTAAAGTCCTCGCAGGGTCTTTTGATTCAATCGCGGCGGGCTCTGTAGATAATCTATTTAAGTATATAAGCATCGAATCAGGTAAATTAAAGTCTTTGACTAAACTGACATGTTCACGTAGTAAAGGGCCAATTACAATGTCATATTTCACGAGCCCCTCGGGCGTAATTTCACTACTAACAAAACGGTCACT
>JBLHOI010000223.1:0-4215 GCA_047621375.1 Glaciecola sp. | reverse complement strand
CTTTTGTTCACATTGATAGATTACCTATTGAGCATCAACAGAAGGCATTCGCTTCATGGCCAGGTCCGTTTACTTGGTTACTTCCTAAGAGTGAGTTGACGCCATCTTGGGTAAGTGGTGATTCTGATTTAGTGGCAGTGCGAGTAAGCAATCATCCATTAGTGCAAAAAATGTGTCTATTGGTAGGTAGCCCTATGGTGTCGACAAGTGCAAATCCGGCAACTATGGAACCGGCGCGCTCTAGTGATGAAGTTTGCGCTTATTTTGGGGATGATTTGTTAATTATTGATGGTAATTTGGGGGAGCAGCAGACCCCCAGTACTATTATTAATGGACTCAACCTCGAAACCTTGCGAGCATAGCGCATCATTACAAATACAAAAATGGTTTTGCCCCTATGGTAACTCAGCAACAAATTGATGAAGTTAACGCATTTTTACTTAAGCTCCAAGACGATATATGTCAAACCTTGGAGCTAGCAGATGGTAAAGGGTCATTTCATCAAGATGAATGGGTGCGAGAAGAAGGCGGTGGAGGTCGTTCCAGGGTGTTAACAAACGGCGCGGCTATTGAGCAGGGAGGGGTTAATTTCTCCCATGTGTTTGGCGATAAGATGCCAGCATCAGCAACGGCATCACGTCCTGAGTTAGCAGGTCGTCGTTTTCAAGCAATGGGTGTATCATTGGTTATTCACCCGCACAATCCTTATGCACCAACTTCACACGCAAACGTACGTTTCTTTATTGCTGAAAAAGAAGGAGCTGAGCCAATTTGGTGGTTTGGCGGGGGGTTTGATTTAACGCCTTCATTTGCGTTCAAAGAGGATTGTATTCATTGGCATAAATCTGCAAAAGCAATTTGCGACCCTTACGGCGACGATGTTTACGCTACTTACAAAAAGTGGTGTGATGATTATTTCTATTTAAAGCACCGCAACGAAACTCGGGGCATTGGTGGCCTGTTTTTTGATGATCTTAATGAACAAGGATTCGATACTAGCTTTAGCTTTATGCAGGACGTCGGTAATGGCTTCCTAGATGCCTACGTACCGATTCTGGAAAAGCGAAAAAACACCTCATATACTCAACAGGAAAGAGATTTTCAACTTTATCGCCGCGGGCGGTATGTTGAATTTAACTTAGTTTATGACCGCGGCACTCTATTTGGCCTGCAAACCGGTGGCCGAACAGAATCCATTCTGATGTCGATGCCACCAATGGCTCGTTGGGAATACAATTACCAGCCCTCACCGAATTCACCCGAAGGCAAAATCCAAGCTTTTTTAAGACCAAGAGATTATTTAAATGAGTAATACCGTTTTCTTACGGTGTAAAATAGCTAGCCTCAATGAATTTGAGGCTTTTTTGGGCTGATAAAACGTAAGTTAAAAAAGGGATATTGCCGACGTAAATAAACGCTGTGCTAGGGTTAAATTTACTTTAGTTTACTGTATCCTCCTAGCTATACTATTATTTTAAAGTTCAGATGCCTGTGTCAGATAATTTCATTGCGACCCCAAAGCTGGCTGTGTTCGGCAATCCGATTGCGCAGAGCAAATCGCCACTCATTCATCAGATGTTTGCTAAACAATTTAATATGACGATAAGTTACGAACGCATACTTGGTGAACCATCCACTTTTGTTGAACAGTTAGCGACGTTTTTCGCTGATCCTGATTCGGTGGGTGCCAACATCACGATGCCATTTAAAGAGAATGCGGCTAACTGGGCAACTGAAAAGTCGACTGGCGTGATCCAAGCAAATGCGGCTAATACGTTAATTAGACGAGCACAGGGCTTTCGAGCTGAAACGACTGATGGCGAAGGATTAGTCTCAGATTTGTTACGTAATGACATATCGCTTCGGGGAAAGCGGGTACTGCTGATTGGCGCAGGTGGCGCGGCTCGTGGTGCTATTGAAGCGTTATTGTGTCAACAGCCAGCACACATATACATATATAACCGAAGCGCAAAAAATGCAGAGCGGCTAGTCAGCATTGCTGACGATGATAGAGTGTCGGCGGTCAGTGAAAATGCCTGCGAAAAATTAGCTGTTGATGTCATTATCAATGCAACGTCACTTAGTTTAAGTGGCAACGTGCCTGCTATCTCGGATTCAATTTTCGCTAATAAACCGGCCGTTTACGATATGGTCTATCAGGACGTAGACACTTGCTTTATTAAAAAAGCTAAGTCACTGGGCTGTGTCAAAGCCATTGATGGTCTGGGCATGCTGGTGGGCCAAGCGGCTGAGAGTTTCTATTTATGGTTCGGCGTGCGACCAGACGTTGAACCAGTGCTAGAGTATCTTAGGCAGCAATTAGCCAAAGGGTGACCTATTGGCCGAGGTACTCGCGACTTAACTCAACATAGTTAATCGCACTTTGTTTAAGAAAGGCCATTTCACTATTTTTTAATAGACGTTTTTTCACCGCAGGATTACCGACATATAAATAGCCGCTTTCCAATACCTTATTAGGCGCGACTAACGAGCCCGCTGCGATAAATACATCGTCTTGTACAACAGCACCGTCCATAATGATTGCTCCCATACCGACGAGTATGCGATTGCCTAACTGACAACCATGCAGCATGCATTTATGTCCAACAGTGACATCATCTCCGATAAGCAGTGGGAAACCAGTGGGATTTTGCGGTGACTTCCGCGTTACGTGCAGCACTGAACCATCTTGCACATTGGTGCGTTGTCCAATTCGGATGACGTTAACATCGCCACGACCAGCAACCAAGGGCCATATGCTGCTTTGTTCACCTAATTTGATGTCACCAATTAAAACTGCGCTTTCATCAACATAGACGGAACTGTCAAAAGAAGGAGTTATGCTGCGGTAGCTACGAATTGTCATAGTTTGCCTTTTTGTAAAATTGATGCCCTCTACATTAGGGCAGTCTTCATTAATATAAGTAAGCACATTCATATAATAGTATTCATATACGCGCATCTACACAAATATATCCCTGTAATGGAATCTTTATAATTGTACAGATGAAAGTGCCGGTATATAGCCAAGTCGCTAGGAGTCTTTGTTAATTAGTTAAGACAACGCTAGCCATATTCCCACACCTGCTAGTAAGCTGCCTGCGATCCTATTTAGCCAAACCACATTGTTTCCGCGACTCAACAAGCGTTTTAATCCTTTGCCACCATTTGCATATATAAGCATACAAATGAATTCGCTTAACATAATGATACTTAGTAAAACCGTAAACTGAAGGATTATGGGTTTATCTAAAGAAATGAAAGGAGGCAGTATAGAAACCATAAATGCCCATCCTTTAGGGTTGGCTACTGCCGTAATGTAGCCTTGCGATATAAGATTTATAGATGACAATTGCGAGTGCTTTATTCTATTTTCTGTCAAATCGGCGTCTGCCAACCACATTCTCACTCCTAAATAGACTAGATACACTCCACCAATCCATTTAAACCACGCAAATAATGATGGATAGTTGAGCATAAGGCTAGCAACGCCAAGAACCGCTAATATAGCAACTGTAGCGACGCCTAAAACTTCACCCAGCATCATCCACAGTGTTCTTGTTACACCCACACTCATCCCCATAGTCATCGCAAGTGTCATGCACATGCCTGGGGTAATGGAAATGAAAAACCAAGTAGGGATAAAAACGGCAAGAACGGTCATGTCAGGCATAAGTAGTCATTTATAGATGTTTGAACATTGATTGTGCCCCTATTATCAATTAATAAAGCGAGACTTACATTAATTTAAGTATTAAAAATGACGTTAATGCCTTAACTGTAATAGCCCATGGAGGCTAAAAGCTGTTTTTTTGAGCCTTTCGTACTAATTACAAGCAAACAGTCATCAAAATACCATTTATTTGTAAAACAGGGTTGAACAAGTGGTTTTAATCTGTAGAATGCGCGCTCTGGTCAAGGGAGGCAGCCAAGAAGGTTTGGTAAGTCACTTGAACAGCGAGTTTTAGCGCAGTTTGAATTGGTTTTATCGGCGGTGTCGGTTAAAAATAAATTCAGAAAGAATTGCAAAAAAGCTTGACAATAAAAATGATGTAGGTAGTATATGCATCCCGCTTGAGGCCACACAGAACGTGACTTTCAAGCCGCCAGTGAAATAGAAAGAAGCTGGCATGTTCTTTAACAATTTATAACAAGACAATCTGTGTGGGCACTCATTATGAGTGTCGACAACAAAAAACGATTTACAAAAAATTT
>JBLHOI010000222.1:0-4217 GCA_047621375.1 Glaciecola sp. | reverse complement strand
TCAAATGGATTGGTTGGCTGAAAATAAATAGCGAGTTCGGTGATTGCGTGAACTCGTTGTACCGCCAATTTTTGGCGGTTTTTTTTGTCTAAAATTCGGTAGATTAGCTATTCCTCAAAAATAAAGCCATCGTCATTGTGTATCTGACATCATTTGTAACAATCATCTCATTATCCCCCCTTTTGACTTTACTCATTGATGACATATAGTATCGCTATATAAATAAAGAGTTGAGTGATATTGATGGGTCAGGAAACCTCAAAGATTCTAGTTGTTGATGACGACATGCGTTTACGTTCGTTGTTAGAGCGATATTTAATAGAGCACGGCTATCAAGTTCGTACTGCTGCTAATGGTGAGCAAATGGACAGATTATTAGAGCGCGAAAATTTTCATTTGATGGTTTTAGACCTAATGCTACCTAATGAAGACGGTTTGTCTATTTGCAGAAGATTACGCCAACAAGAGAACCAAATTCCCATCATCATGCTAACCGCCAAGGGCGATGAAGTCGACCGCATTATAGGCCTTGAGATGGGTGCAGACGACTACCTACCCAAACCTTTTAATCCTAGAGAATTACTTGCCAGAGCAAAAGCTGTTCTGCGCCGTAAAACGACCGAAGCACCCGGTGCACCTTCTCAATCGGAGCAAATTGTCAGCTTTGGCAGTTATAAGCTGAATTTAGCCACCCGCGAAATGTCCGATGATGATAAGCCGTTGACACTCACAAGCGGAGAATTTGCGGTTTTAAAAGCATTAGTAAGTCACGCACGCGAGCCACTTTCACGTGATAAATTAATGAATTTAGCGCGCGGAAGAGATTACAGTGCATTAGAGAGAAGCATTGATGTTCAGGTTTCTCGATTACGCAGAATGCTAGAAGAAGACCCTACCAACCCCCGTTATATTCAAACCGTTTGGGGCTTGGGTTATGTGTTTGTTCCTGACGGCGCAGTAGAAGCCTAACTTGCATGCGATTTCTTCCTAAAAGCACGTTTGGCCAAACGGTCGTATTAATTGCAGGTTTGCTTCTGGTAAACCAAATTGTGACGTACTTATCGGTAATTAATTATTTTATTCGCCCTAGTTATCAGCAAATAAATTCTCTGGTTGCCACTCAAGTTGAGCAAATATTTTTACAGGGTCTCAATTCTCCAGATAATCCATTGTATGAAGAGTTTATGGAATCCACCGGCACACGTTTTCATACAACCGAAACTGCCATGCATGCCGGATTGCGTGACGCCACCTATTATAGGTTTATGTCCGACGATATTTCCAAACAACTAGGGGGTAAAACGGATGTAAGAACCACTGGGGGGGGCAACTATTTAATTTGGATACGACCACCGCAGGACCCCAATATTTGGATCTCAATTCCAATGCAAGGAATTGACGAAAGCTACTTTTCACCACTCACCATCTACCTTATTGTTATCAGTATTTTAAGTGTTGCTGGCGGTTGGTTATTTGTGAGGAGATTAAACAAGCCGTTACAAGCACTTCAGAAAGCGGCACGAAAAGTGGGTAGGGGGCAATTTTTGGATCCATTACCACTCGAGGGTAGCAGTGAAATGGTCGCAGTAACCAGTGCATTTAATAAAATGTCACAAGGTATTCACCAATTAGAAAGTGATAGGGTATTAATGACAGCCGGAATATCACACGACTTGCGAACGCCATTAACCCGTATACGCTTGGCAAGTGAGATGTTGCCGGACGAACAAAATTGGGTGAAAGACGGTATTGAACACGATATTGAAGACATGAATGCGATAATCGATCAGTTCATCGATTACGCCCGACAAGATCAACAGGAAGCCTCTGAGAATGCCGACCTAAACTATATCATTAAAGACCTAATTCAAGGACGATTACTAGAAATTGGACATCATATTGAGCTACAACTTGCAACCCTGCCTAGCGCAAAGTTGCGCGTTATTGGAATAAAGCGGGTCCTCGAAAATTTAATCGAAAATGCATTCAGATATGGCAGTAAGCACATTTGTATTAGCACCCACGTTGAGCATCAATCGAAGTCCTTAATTTGCACTGTACGTGACTATGGTAAAGGTATTCCTGAATCGGATATTCCACTGCTATTCGCGCCATTCGCACAAGGTGACAAAGCGCGCGGTTCATTAGGTTCAGGGCTTGGTCTGGCTATAACCAAACGCATCGTCGAAAGCCACGGCGGTAAAATGCTATTCATAAACCACACCTCTGGTGGCCTTTCTGCTGGCTTTAGCCTTCCCTATAGCAGCTAGCTCGCTTCTCTTTTCCAACTTACTTGATGCCAGCTTACTTTTTTACCGGCTTCAATTTTTTTATTATACTGAAAGCGAAAACAACAAGTAGGCCAGACAAGATGCCGATAGCGCCATTAAGTGCGATACCCGTAAACGAGCCGGCGATACTACCAAAGGTTGGCAACACAGATATTACACCCACCGAGCGCTCTACAAAATGGTGCAACAATGGCACGCCATGGGAAATGATGCCACCACCGACAAGGAACATCGCAGCCGTGCCTACTATCGTTAGCGTCTTCATTAAAATTGGAGCGAAGCGTAACAGGGCTCTGCCGGTCAAACGTTGAATTTTATCAAAGCTGCCCGACACTGAGTTACGTAATAGGTACAACCCTAAATCATCGATTTTAACAATCAATGCGACAAGACCGTATACACCTACCGTGAATAAAAAACTCAGCAATGAGAGCACTGTAATTTGGGTTGTAAAAGATTCGGTTTGAACGGTACCAAGGATAATAACGATTATCTCAGCGCTCAACACAAAGTCTGTGCGAATAGCGCCTTTGATTTTTTCTGTTTCAAGTTCGACTAAGTTAATTGATGGGTCGGCTAAGGCTTTCAGTTTCTCAGAATGTGCTTGCTCATCCTCATGAGTACTTGCTGTAAACTTATGAATCAGCTTTTCAATACCTTCAAAACACAAATATAAACCACCGATAATCAATAAATACATGACCAGCCAAGGGGCAAAGTAACTAATAACCAAAGCACTTGGAACCAATATCAATTTATTTAGAAAAGACCCTTTTGCTACAGCCCAAACTACCGGTAGTTCACGTTCAGCTCTTACCCCGGAAACTTGCTCCGCATTTAAGGCTAGATCGTCACCCAGCACACCGGCGGTTTTTTTCGCTGCGACTTTAGACAATATAGCGACGTCGTCCAATACACTTGCAATATCATCCAATAGCGTGAGTAAACTTGCAGCAGCCATAATCCTTCTCCTAACTAAGTTGCTGCCCGTTTAAAATAGCCAGCAAGCATTTATCCGCTATAACTAGTTCCCATTCAAGAGAATACCCGGTCAACTAAATACACAGGGAACTGCGATTAATGCCTTTGCTCATCGATAGCCACGTTGTCGGCATGAATATTTTCAACATCAATAGCATCAAAACGGTATTCTGCATGACAAAATTGGCAGTTCATCACAACGGCACCCTCCTCCGCAACAATTTCTAGCAAATCAGGTTTCGATACATTTTGTAACGCAATAGCGCTGCGCTCTTTTGAACAATCGCAACTAAAACTCACCGGTTGCGGATCGAACAGCCGTATTGTCTCTTCATGGTACAAGCGATGCAGAATCTCTTGTGTTGGCAAACTGAATAACTCTTCAATTTTTAGCGTATTCATCAAATGACCTAAATGCTCAAAATCAGGGTTTTCGGCTGCTTGAGATGTCTCGCTACTTTTTGGCACAACCTGCAACAACATACCACCAGCAACTGCGCCCTTATCATCACGTTGTGTGTGCAAGCTCACCTTGGTAAGTAATTGTTCCGATTGGAAAAAATAGTCTTCTAAACATTCGGCCAATGTCGGTTTATCCAGCGCTACAATACCCTGGTAACGTTCGCCATCTTTCGGTGCGAGCGTAATCGCCAAATAACCTTTTTTGAACAAATCAGCAAAGCTAGAGGGCAACTTAAATTCTTCGTTCCAGCGAGCAACGCCGCGAAGTTTTTGGTCATGAGTACCATTAATAACAACATACTTAACTAAGCCCTCACTTTGAATTTGCAGAGAGACCTCGCCTTCAAATTTTAGCGTTGCTGATAATAAGCATGCGGCAGCCATCATTTCACCCAACAGATCCTGGATCATTGGAGGATAATGATACGAGTCCAAGATGCCCTGATAACTATCGCATAATTTGACTAACTCGCCGCGGACATT